>CAZDTC010000125.1:0-6536 GCA_964508125.1 uncultured Candidatus Kuenenia sp. | reverse complement strand
CATCGAGGTCGGACAGATACTTGAGGTGGTCCTCGAGCGTGTCGGCGGAGCCGGTTCGCACCACGAGGTCGAGAGCTTCGCCGAGGCGGCGATCGAGATAGGGAATGGGACGGCCGGAGGGAGCCTCGTCGCCCCGGGCTTCCGCCAGCGCTTCGGCGAGCCCCACGGCGTCGGCCGCCGGCTGTCCGCCCTCGGGAATCGGGGCGAGCAGTTCTTCGCCGACCTGCCGCCGCTGACGCTCGACATCGAGCCACTTGATGGCGAGGGCCGAGAGCCCGACGCAAAACATCGCCGTCTCCACATACTCCACCCAGTGGCCGGCGAGGTAACGGATCACGTTGGCGTCGGTGATCACCCCGCCGTGGATGAGCGCAAAGAAGCAGAAGGCCAGCGCGCCGCCCCACACGAGCGGCGATCGCAGGAGCAGGGCCGAAAGAACGTTGATCTGCGACACGCTGCGGTTCCTCCAAGGCGCTCGGCGGCACGGCGTCGGGCATGCTGCCCGATGCTGCGGTGCCAACCTTGCCCTGTTGATCGGCATGCCTTGCGCGACCGATTGAATCGAAACATCCACTACGGATGAACGGCAGATCCGCCGAGGCCGCGCCGGCAAACTGGGCAAGCGGGGCGGAGTGATTCCCGGATTGCGGCCGAAAGATGCCGCCGCCTATTGTCCCCGAATGCCTCACAAAGCTTTGCACTCCTGGGCCTGGCCGGCTCTCGCGGTCGGGAGTGTCCTTGCCATGGGCGGACAGTGGGTGCTGGCCCAACGCCCGCCTGCCCCGGGCGCGGTGCCCGGCATGAACGGCCAACTCTGGATCCAGGCCGTGCCGATCGACGACCGGCAACAACTCCTGCTCGTCGTCGATCCGCAACTGCGAAACGCCGCCGTCTACCATGTCGACGGACCCACCGGCAGCCTCGTGCTCAAGAGCACCCGAAACATCACGTGGGACCTGATGGTCGGCGATTTCAACGCCCAGGAGCCGAAACCGGCGGCGTTGCGCAGGATGCTCGAGGTGGGGGTGGAGACCGGTCCGATTGGGCAAAATCGGCCGTGAACGCCCCTGCGGACGGTGCGGTTCGCACACGCCACCCGCCACCCACGTAGAATCTGCCGTGGTGCTGCGTCGAAACAGACCAGCAGGGAGATGCCATGGCCGGAAAATTTCTCACCCTCGAAGAAGCCGCGCGTCAACTCGGCGTGACGGTCGAGCAGGTGAACCAGTTCGTCGACCGCAAGAAGCTGTTTCCCATGCGCGATGGCGCCACGATCAAGTTCAAGGTCGACGACGTCGAGCGACTGATCCAAGACCTCGCGGACGAAATTCCCTCGACGGATGAACTGGACATCGATCTAGGGCCTGCGTCGCCGGCGCCCGCGGCCGGCAGCCTGAGCGGGCTCGCCGCCGACGAGCTCGTGCTCGGAGACGCGATCGAGGCGGGTGATTCACTGTTTGCCGACAGCGGCGATCCTGCAGCCGCCTCGAACACCCTCGTGCGCGGTGGCGGTGGCAGCGTGGCCGCGGGCGACGCATCCGGTCTGTCGCTGCCTTCGGCGTCCGGGGCCTCGGCTGCAGACATCCTGTTCGACGACGGCGCGGGAGGCAACGACGACCTGGCGCTGGAGTCGGTCCTCGGCGCGTCTTCGATCGGTGCCTCGTCGCCGTCACTCGCCGCGAAGAGCGGCATCACCGGCGGCCCTGGCCAAATCGACGAAACGCTCGCCATCGACCTCGGGGATGCCGGAGCGGCCGGCGGCAGCGGCTCGCTCGCCATCGGCTCCGACGCCGGCCTGGCCGGATCACCGGAGGCCACGGGCGCGGGCCTCGCCCTGTCGGGGGCGCTCGACAGTGGACTATCCCTCGAGGACGGCAACATCGAGATGTCCGGAATCGACCTCGGCGGCGACGGGGCCGCGATCGCCGACGAGGGCACGGTGCTCGGCGGCGACGACTTCGAACTCGGCGGGGGCGGCGGCGACGACGAGAGTGCGTCGGTCGTGATCGCGGAGTCGGAGTCGGGTGAGTCGAGTTTCTTCGGCCAGGCGATGACGGGCGAGGGCTCCGCCTTCGGCGACGAGAGTGCGGGGCTGCCGAGCAGCATCGCTTCCGAGGCGATGGCGATGCCGGGCGACTACAGTCCCGAAATGGGCTTCAGCGGGCTGCAACTGGCCGGCCTGATCTGCTGCTCGCTCCTGCTTCTGTTCGGCGGGTTCATCGCCTACGACCTCGTGCGCACGATCGGCAGCCCCGAGAGCACGACCCTGGCAAACCCGCTCCTCGACGCGATGGCCGGCACCTTCGGCTGGCGGTAGGCGGCAACGCCGGCCAGTGCCGCGCCTTGCTCTCCGCCGGGAAGGGTGCGGCCTATACTTCCCCGGACGGTCTTCCGCACCCCGCCCCCGCCGCCTCCGCAGGATTCCGATGGCAGCCCGCCGGCTCGTGTCACCCGACCAGACGCCCGCGGTGCGATTCATCCTGGGCGCCTACGAGTTTTTGGCGTCGCTGCGCTTCGCCGTCGTCTTGATCGCGCTGTTGGCGATCGTGCTCGGCCTCGGCACCTTCGTGGAGAGCGGCTACGGCACCGAGGCCGTGAAGTTCGGCGTGTGGAACACCTGGTGGTTCACGCTGCTCAACGCGCTGCTCGCCGTAAGCATCTTCTGCGCCGCCGCGATCCGATATCCATGGAAGCGGCACCAGACCGGGTTCGTGATCACCCATATCGGTCTGCTGGTGCTCCTGGCCGGCTGCCTGATGTCGCAGCGGGGTGGAGTCGACGCCCAGATTCCATTGCTCGAGGGAGAGCAGGGGAGCAGGGCGTATGAAGACTCCCACCACTTTGTGCTCGACATCGAGCCGGGCGGTGGTGGAAGTCCCATCAAGAGCGAGCCGATCGAATTCCGGTCGGGACCGTTCAACTGGCGGGAATACTGGCAGGAACGCTGGTGGTTTCCCTGGGGCCTGGCCCCGCGCGACACCGGCGTCGTCCACGATGCCGACGGCGTACGGCTCGAAGTGCTCGACTTCTACGCCGACTCGGTGGACGCTCTCGCCCCGAGCGTGAAGCTCAGGATCGGCAGCGATTCCTTCGCCGGCGGCGGGGATCGCGGGGTGTGGATGCCGGCCGACCTGGCCTGGCAGCCCGACCCGCTCCGCGCCACGCAGATGCGCCACCGCGCCAGCGTGGGCGGCGGCACGATCGTGTTCTGGAAGACGACGTCGCAGGCCGAGGCCGAGGCGTTCCTGGCCGGCCTGCCCGATGCCGAGGTGGGGTACGGCGAGCGGGGGCAGCTCGTGCTCGTGGCCGACGGCAAACCTCACCGCTTCAAGGTCGACGACGTGCTGGGCAAGGAGCGGTTTCCGCTCGATGGCTCCGACCTGTTCGTCGAGGTGACCGACTTCGAGCCGAAACTCGCGGCGGCACGGATGCGGGTGCGGCGCGGCGCCGAGGGCCGCGACGAGGAGATGGTCGTGCTCGCCGACCTCCCCGAAGTGACGATCCACGCGCCGCGTTCGGGCGTGTATGGCACGCTCTGGATCGAGCGGGCGACGGCCGACGCCTCCGAAAAGATGCAGGGCAAGGCCCGCAGCCGGATCGACGTCGTCCAGGCCGGATCGGGCGGCCGGCACGAGCTGCTCTATCGCGTGTGGCAGCAGCCGCAGGCATTCGGCAGCCGACTGCCCGCCGACTCGAGCCCGGCACCCGCTTTCGCGATGCCGATGGGCAAACTCGAACTCCGCGTCGATCGGTTTCTGCCGGCCGACACGCTCGAGGTGGCGACGCTGCCGCTGCCCTTCTCGAAAGACAAAGCCCCCTCCGCGAAGCGCCGGGCGGCGCGGGTCCGGCTTACGGTCGATGGCCACGCCGAGGAGTTCTGGCTCGCCGGCCTGCCGATTCAGCCGGCTCAGGCGAGCCTCGGGCCGCCCCGGCCCACGGAACGGCGCACGGTGGAGGGACGGTCACGGGCCGTGACCGTGATGCTCGTGCCCGATGCCATCGACATCGGCTTCGACGTGAAGCTCGACAATTTCGAGCGCCGGCTCGATCCCGGCACGAGCCAGGCCTCGCACTTCTCGAGCGTGGTCGAATTCCTCGCCAAGTCAGGATCGCCGCTCGTGAAGCGGCCCGTCACGATCACGATGAACGCTCCCGTCGATTTTTCCGATCCCGACACGGGCCGCTCCTACCGGCTGTTCCAGGAGAGCTTCATGGGCCCGTGGCTGCCGGGCGACGAACTCTTCGAGCAGTTCACGAAAGGCTGGAAGGCCCTGCCCGACAAACTCGAGGCGTCGGTGCTCACCGTCAACTACGATCCCGGCCGGGGCGTGAAGTATCTCGGCAGTGGCCTGATCGTGATCGGCATCTTTACGATGTTCTACATGCGGGCCTACTTCTTCGGCCCGCGGCGCCAGCCTGGAGGTGCATGATGGTTTTTCTTTCCTGGAAGCGTCTGGGCGGCGCCGGCGTCTTCGCGGCGATCCTCGCGATCGCTCCCCTCGCCGCGGCCGGAGAGCGGCCCGCGCCGGGACTGCATCCGGCGCTCGACTCGTGGCGCGGGATTCCCGTGCTCGAGGATGGCCGGATCATGCCGGTCGACACGTTCGCCCGGCGACACGTGGAGGCGATCTCGAATGCGCAGACACCGAAGCTCGCCACCGGTCCGGGAGGCGCAGTCGTGCGCTGGCAGGCCGACGAACTGCTGCTCGACTGGCTCGTGCGCCCCCAGGCCTGGGAAGACATTCCGTTTCTGATCGCGGAGCACGAGGAGGTGCGCAAGCTTCTCGAACTGCCGGTGTTCGATTCCACCGGCGGCGAACGGCGCCGCCTCAAATATGCCGCCCCCTCCGACGTGGCCGACAGCGAGCCGCTGCGGAAGCGGCTCGTGGAACTCGACGAGCGGCGGCGGGCGGCACGGGCCGAGGGCGGCCAGTTCCGGCTCGAGGGGGTCGACGCGAAGATCGACCAACTGTGGCGGGCCTATGTGGACTGGCGGCAGCTCACGTTCCGGGCATCGTCGGACGCGATCGGCCGCTCCCGGTTCGTCCAGCTCTTCGAGCAGGCCGCCGGGGCATGGCGGCAGCTGCGGAGCCAACTTGCCGCCGCCGAAGGTGATGCTAGCGGCAAGGATGTCGACGCCGCCCTCCTCGATCTGGCCGAATCGCTCGGCCAGTCGACCCGGTTCGACACCGCCCTGGTCCAGCCGAAACTCGAGGCGTTGCAGGTGGGTGCGAAGGCGCTCTCTGATCGGGTGGGCACCCTGCCCGCCGCCGTGCAGCGCGGCGTGCGCCGGTTTTCCGATCGAGTCGCGGTGCTTGCCGAGTCGCTCTACGACAACGGTGGGGGGCTGCTCGTCGTGCCCGCAGTCCGCGCCGAGCCGCTCGAAGCCGAGCGCAACGCCGACGACGACATGCCACCGTGGGTCGCCCTCTCGACGCTGCTCGACGCCCCCCCCGCCGCCCTCGCAGACCTTCCCGCCGCTGGCGTGGCGGCCGTGCGGGCGGGTTTTGGATCGCTCGTCGACGCCGTCGCACTTCCAGCGGAAGATCCGCGGCGAAGCAGCGCTGCCGCCACGGGAGCGGAGGCCCTCGCGTCCGGGCTGCGGCGGCTCGGAGAGGCCGTCGAGCCGCTGCGGCGACAGCTGCCGATCGAGCAGGTCGACGCCGATTTGCTGCGCTACACAGCGTATCCGCCTCCCGGCAGCACGCGGCGCGAAGTGGCCTACAACAAAACCGACCCGTTCCGGATGTCGTGGGTGTTGAGCCTGCTCGCACTCTTCTCCTTTGCGGTGGCCTTCGGCCGGGCACGTGGGCCGATGTTCTGGCTCGGCGTGGCGCTGCTCGTGTTCGAGCTCGCGTGGACCACGGGCGCATTCGCATCGCGCGTCGCGATCACGGGTTGGGCGCCGGTGACGAACATGTACGAGACGGTGATCTACGTGCCGTTCTTCCTGGCGCTCCTCGGCCTGTGCTTTCTGATGGCGCCGGCCTGCGCCCGGGGCGCGGGTCAGGCCTGGCGGATGACGGCGGTGCCGGCCCCTCTCGGATCGTTCATTCCGGGTGAGCGGGGCAGTGGCCTCGCACCGTGGATCGTACTCGGGCCACGGCTCGCCCTCTCGGGGCTCGTGCTCTGGGTGCTCGCCATGGCGCCCTACGCGGCGGGCGGCCGCACGATCATCAACCTGCTCCCCCAGACCGACGTCGACCGCTCGGTTCCCAACCTCAACAACCTCATCGTCTGGATCGTGGGGCTGTCGATGCTCGCGCCTGCCGTGTGGTATCTGCCGCGGGTCATTCTCACGGCCCTCGCGTCGCTCGTGACGGTGCCTTTGTCGTGGCGGGGCGGCCACCTCGCCGCCATGCTCCCCGAGGTCTATGGCCGGAAGTCGTTCGGGCTCGTCGTCACCGCGGTGGCCTTTGCAGGCACGTTCATCGCCTGGTTCTTCCCGATCCCCGGCAAACAGTTCAGCCCGCTTCAGCCGGTGCTCCGCGACAACTTCTGGCTCACGATCCACGTGCTCACGATCGTGTCGAGCT
>CAZDTC010000124.1:0-6553 GCA_964508125.1 uncultured Candidatus Kuenenia sp. | reverse complement strand
TCGACGACCCGGAAGCTGTGCTCACGCCGGGCATGCGGGGCACCGCCCGGATCCAGGTGGGCAGCCGCACCGTCGGCCAATGGCTCCTCCGCCTCGTCTGGCAAACCTTCAACTTCCGGATGTAGTGGGGCAAGCGTCCCGCTTGTGATACTTTGCCTCTCGTGGGGCAAGCGTCCCGCTTGCCATACTTTGGCAACCGCGACGGTTGCCCCGCACCATGCCCACGCTCGACTGGATCACGCTCTACGCTGACTCTCGGATAATCGCTCCAACTTCGCGAGATTGAGAGCCCCGCCCCCGCGTAGATGAAACCGCGTGATCTGGTCCCGCAACGTTTTGTAAAGTGCCGGATCGGTCATGGCCAAATCGGTGGGCACGTCGTGCCGAACGTATCTCACGAGGGCGGCAACCTCGGCCCATCGCTTCTCCTTCAAGCGAACACCGAGCAACTCCGGCCGCTCGAGCATCTCTCGGGCGATCAACTCCTGTTCACGCGGACTCATGTGATTGGCTCCAGGGCGAAACATCTACCGAGTGGCCTCGCCGCCATCGGCAAGTTCCAGGAACACCAGATTCTCCAGGGCGTGCCGCCTTCCGGGATTCTGAAAGGACTCTGCAACTGAGCGCACCGCGGCTAGCGCCGGACGGTATTTGTTTGCGAGAAAGATCACGTCTTCCACATCGCGAGCATCGCCGCGGGCCAACTTGGAAGCGATCAGATTTTCGACAGGTGGGCGATACATCATCAGCCTGCCAATCCGCTCCACCAGCACCGGCTCGAAGGTGCCAACCTGCGTCGGACCTGGCTCCACGATCTGGACATATGGTCTGGCGGGGTCCAGGCTGGTTTTCGGATCGAACGCTAATCCAGCAGCTTCAACTGCAGCTTTGAGCTCCATGAGGTCGTAGTCGCTCGCCGGCTTCCACACGTCGATGTCTCGGGAGGTGCGGGCTGCCATTCCACCAAACACGCACGCCACCGAGCCGATGAGGCATAGCCGTATCGGCGGCCCCGAGGGATCGAGGAAGCGTGAAATCTGCTCGAGAGCCGCGAGCCACTGCTCGCGATCAAGGCCTGGTGTCATAGAAACTGCCGTACCAGCGACGCTGAATTCAGCGCATGAGTGTACGTCCGTGCAGATTTTTGTCAAGGTACTCTGATCGCTCCCTAAGACACGCTTCAGCCTGTCGCCACTCCTGACAGGCTAAAGCCTGTCCTACATCCCATGCCCACGCTCGACCGGATCACGCTCTATCCCGTGAAGAGCCTCGACGGCATCGACGTCGACGAAGCCCGCGTGCTTCCGTCGGGCGGCCTCGAATTCGACCGCCGCTGGCGGCTCGTCGATCTCGACGGCCGCGTGGTCAACGCGAAGCGCTCGGCCCGCTTCCACGCGATCCGTGCCGAATTCGTGCTGGCCGAGCGGCTCGTGTCGCTCTCGATCGACTCCGCCGCGATCGCGGCGAAGGCGATCCCCGGCATCGAGCGGCTCGCCTCGCTTCGCCCCGCGTCGTTTCACCTCGTGCCGGGCCCCGAAGGCCCGTGCGGCTGGCTCTCGGAGGCCCTTGCCGAAACCGTGCTACTTCAAGAGCGGGCCGAAGGCGGCTTCCCCGACGACCGCGATGCCCCGGGCCCGACGCTCGTCTCGACGGCGAGCCTCGCCGAAGTGGCCCGCTGGTTTGGCTTCGACCTCGCGGAGAGCCGGCGGCGATTTCGGGCCAATCTCGAGATCGGCGGCTGCGACGCCTTCTGGGAAGACGCGCTCGCGAGCCCGGCCCGGCCCGGCCTCACCCCGTCGCTCGGCGACCTGCCGGGCGACATTCCGGCGGATCCGTATGCCGCGCTGCCCCCACCTGAGCCGCGGGAGTTCTCCATCGGCGAGGCGCGGTTCAAGGCCACAAACGTCTGCAAGCGGTGCGTGGTGCCCAGCCGCGACGGCCAAACGGGCGCCGCCACGGCCCACTTTCGCGACGCATTCGAAGCCCGGCGGGGCAGAGGCCTCCGCCCCGACATCGACGCGAGCCGGTGGGGGCATCTCTACCGGCTGGCGATCAACAGCCGTAGCCTTGCGACGGGCACGATGCGGACGGGTGACGCCCTCAAGACCGACTGACTCATCAACCCAGCGCTGAAAACACTGCCGCCCGCAGCACGGGCTTCATGCGCTACTTTTCGAGCTAAATGACTGGCTGGCTTCAAGGCAGGCGCCGTTTGGGCAGTTGAAGCCACAATCACGTTTCCCCGCGTTTCATCGCGATCACCTCGTCACGGCGGCAGCGTGACGACCACCGGTGGGGTGCCGGTCGTAGTGTTGGTAATGTTGCCGTTTGAGCCACTGACGACACCGCCCGCAGTACCACTGATCAGGAATTCATTGGCAATGCTAAACGTTCCCGTCGACAGTCCCACCAGATTGACAGCTATGCCGCCGGTTCCGCTGACACCCGAACTGCCTGACACGAGATTCACGTTCAACCTCGAGCCATCGTTGCTCGAAAATACCGGCACAGTTCCCGTGGTTTGCAAGGCACTTCGACCGTTGATCGTCAGCGATGACGTCGTATCGCTTCCCAGCACAACGAATGCCGAGCTTGCTGAAGACACCACGTTTAGGTTCGTGAATGTCGTCTGCGTATTCGTGTTCGTCTGTACGAGTACGCCCTGCTGAGGAGCCGTAATGGTGGCCTGGCCAATGCTAACCGTCTTGGGTGCGGCCCCGCCGTTGTTGGCCACTCGGATCGCTGCAGGAGCTTGGGAGTTGGTGTCGTTGATGGCGAAGGGAGCCGACGTGACGAGACTCGTGTTTCTTGCCACCGGGGTGGCGAGCGCGCTAGTCGTCGTATTCACGCGCACGGTGCCACTGGTCATGTTCTGTACGAGCACGCTTTCCTGACTCGACGAAGCGCTCGTGATTAGACCCTGGAACACCACGTTGGGCGATCCGCCGTCGACGCGCAAACCCTGCCCTCTGTTCGAGATGTTCATGTTGTAGAAGTTGACGGCACCCGAGGGAACCATTTGTACGGCGACGCCGGTCTGGCCCGTCCCGGTCGTGATCTGAATGTCGTTCACATTCGCCCCCTCGGGCATGGCGGTGTTCGCGAGGATGCCCACGGGGGCGTTTTGAATCCGGAAGTGATCGACGATCGCGCCGTTGCGGAGCGTGATCGCGTTGCCGCTGCTCGTGAGCACCGGATACGCGGAGGCGGGGCCGGTGGCGAAGAACTGGCGATAGCCGCACGTCGCCGTATTGATCTCGAGCGACGAGCCCTGGCCTACGAGGATCTGGTTATCGGCCTGGAAGAGCCAGTTGGAAGCGTACGGCGTGGTGGCACTGATGCCGGTTTTGACGAACACGATGTCGTAGGGATTGGCGGCGAGGCCCTGGGCGGCGGCAAGCGTCTGGACGGGCCGCTCAGCAGTGCCGTTGCCGAGCGGACTGGCAGCGCTGTCGACATGGATCACGTTCCACGCGGCGCCCGTCGCAGGGTTGATGGCCACGACGGGCGTCTGATGAGCGCGCACGATGTGTTCGTTGCGCATCATCGGCTGCTCGACCTGGTCGGGCACGTTGCGGCGGCGGCTGCCGCCCATGCGATACGTGAGCCGCGCGAAGCCCGTCCAGTCGAAGAAGCTGTCGTTGTTGGCCTGGAGCGAGAAGTCCCAGTTTTTGATGAACGTCATGTCGAGGCGGGTGTACACACCGCCAAACCAGGGCACCACGTCCTGCCGAGCCCCCGTAGCACCGAGCCAGTCATACCGAGCATTGCCCAGGGCATACCCGCCCACGCTGATCATGCCGGCCCAGTCGGAGAGGCCGGGGATGTAAGCACCGACTTCGAGATCGGCCCCGGAGAGGGCCGCATCGAGCCCGGGCAGGCAGAGGATGGAGTTGCCGACGAACGGGTTTCCGGGAGCACCCACCGTGTAGGCCGTCGTGCCCACGGGGATGTAGCCATTGGAGCGGAGGTTGCCAAAGTCGGTGAGCCATTCGCCGCTCACGCCCACCTGGTTGTAGGCATGGCCGAACTGGCCGTATTGCCCAGTGCCGAGAGCGCCACCGGTGGGATATTGGTTCATGTCGCCGTCGTAGTCCCAGTAGACGCCGATCCCGAGGAGCGTGCCGCCGAGAAACTGCTTGCGGACCGCGCCCACGTTGGAGAAGAAGCCGCCGTAGACGGAGAGATGGCCGCGAACGTCGGCCGCCCACAGGCCGCCGAGATCGTCTTCGCCATACGGAATGAACCCCCCGAGCGTCATGTAGCTGCCGTTGTAGCCGAGGCCACGATCGGCGGCGTTGACGCCGTAGTAGAGCCAGCCCGGACCGTTGGCATCAAGATTCTGGAATCCTTGCACGGCGCTCCCCACAAGCCCACCGACCGGGGCCATCGGGGCCTGGCCCATCTGGGCGAGCGCGACGGCGCCGGAGCACGCGATCGCCATCGCGATGATCAGGCTCGGAAATAAGATCAAGGATCGCATGGCGGGGATTGACGGTTGCAGCGTTTACTTTTGCGCGGACTTCTTACTTTGCGACTTCGGGATTCGTTAGGGCGCTGTTGGAATTGCTGGTGTAGGCGGCGGTGCCGGAAATGGAACGAAGGACCAATTCACGAGCGACCGTTGCTGCGGGTCTGCTGCTAGATTCTGTACGGGCGTCTCCACAGCAACCGTTGCAGCATTTAGCGCACCAAGCGTTGATACGTTGATCGCATCGGAAATCTCGATCGCTTTCGGATTCGACAGAGGCGCTGCTGGTGGATTCAGCGTTACGAGCGTTATTCCAGCCGATCCGCTTGTAGTTATTCGATTGCTCAGAAGCTGGGCTCTCACGGTCGAGTCGGTGGGCGGGGCCGGGGACCAAAGTGCCGAAATGGCTATCCCCTCACCCGACCCGGATGTCGTTATCACGTTTTCTGTCGCAATAAGCTGAGTAGTTCCATACCCATTTGTTGCGTCGATGCCATTCACTGCTCCAGATATTGTGGCATTACGAACTCGAACTCTTGAGTTCCCTTCGATGGTGACGCCAAATGAACCGGCATTAGTTATGGAACTTGCTCTTCCAGTGTTTGTTGCGAGATTCTCTCGACCAATGTCGACATTACTGCCCTGCGTCCTAATACTCCCTTCCGCGGCAACGCCGGCAAGAGTCGCGCCATTAATATCAGTGCCAAGGATCTGGACGACTGAGTTGCTTCCACTGACGTTTTGAGCATACACACCGATATTTGCTGAATCACGCACCGTCGCTCGAAGTAGCGTGACCTGTGTCTGAGTACTTCCTGGATCAAAAACCGAAACACCGTTTCTTCCTGAGTTGCGGACAATCGAATCCTGCACAAGAACAGTCGTGTCGGAGCCTGTCACGCTAATGCCATCAACGGCGGCTGATTCGATAATTGAGTTGCCGGTTAGATACAGTTGTGCTGCGGATCCAGACACAGTAGCACCATTGCGCGATGCGGAACGTAATCTGGTCTGGACAAGACTCATCGTCGCATTTTCACCCGAAACGATTGCCGCGTCGCTACCTGTTCTAAGCACTGAGCCACGCAGGCCGGTGATGCGTGAACCACTACCAGAGGCCACGAGCGCGGCACCCGCAGTGATTGCCGTGCCTGAAACCGTGAAGTCGGTGCCGCTGATCGTGCTATTCGCTCCGGCAGCGACAATCGCGTGCCCAGGCGTACCCTGCATATTTGAAATCGTTGAGCTCGTCAGGACGATATTCGAGTTCGTCCCCATCGCGCTGATGCCGGTACCTGTCGTGTTGTCGATCGTAGTGCGTGCGATCGTTGCCTGAGCGCCTGCTCCAGAGACAAGCACCGCATTTTTGGAAACGCCCGAGAATGTCGAGTCTGTGACATTGACCCGGCTTCCTGCCGCAGACTGAACAATGCCATCATTCGTCAGATTCTGAAGCTTGAGCCGATCAAAGTTGAACGTACTTGCTGACCCACTGTTTGCGATAAGGACGCCCCGCCGAGAGCCGATTGTCCCTCCGTCAATCACGACATCAGATACCGTGGCGGTTCCGGTTTGCCCAGATCCGTCGGAGATACCCAGCGGAGATCCGGTGATGTTGATATGGCTGACAACGGCATTTGATCCACTCACTTCGATGGCTGTTCCCAACGGATTCGCAATCACGGGATAGCGGTTGTTGTTTACGCCACCGAAGAAAGCCCGGGGCCCGCAATTAAGCGTTTCAATTCGCGCGTCGCTGCCTTCGCCTACAAGATATTGATCCGCCCCACTCAAAACGAAGCCGCCTACTGGAGTGATGTATGGGGTTGTGGGGCTGCTGGATCCAACGTGGATAAAAGCAATGTCGTATCTTTGAGACATCGCGTTCGCGTCCAAAGCTAGGTCAGTAAGTGACGCGAACGGAGCTTCCGCAGTGCCATTACCTCCGGGTGCCGCAGTATTTTCGACGTGGAACACGCGATAGGGCGTTCCTGTAAACGCATTGATTGCCGTCTCCGGAACCTGCCGGGCCCGCACGATGTGCTCGTTGCGCATCATCGGCTGCTCCATCTGGTCGGGCAC
>CAZDTC010000123.1:0-6608 GCA_964508125.1 uncultured Candidatus Kuenenia sp. | reverse complement strand
GGGTCGTGATCGTGAAGCCGGGGGGCACCGGCAGGCCGATCTTCGTCATCTGGGCGAGGTTCGCCCCCTTGCCGCCGAGGAGCGGCTTCATCGTGCCGTCGCCATCGCACCGCTTTTCGCCGAAGTAATAGATCATCCGCCCGGCCTTCCCGGCCTTGCCCTCCGACTTCGACGACTTCTTCGCGGCAGACTTCTTCTTGAGCGTGGAGGCCATGGGCGGGGTAAAACCTTTCCTGGGAGGCGTGGCGAGACGAGAAAACGGCTCTTTTTGCCGGAAACTCGCCAGAATCTACGGCCGCGGTGCCGGAGCGTCAACGAACCGAGGCGAGAACCGCAGGGGACCATAAAAACGCCGCGGGCGACCCGCCTTTCGACGGATCGCCCGGGGAGGTTTTCTCAAGCCAAGAATCGCCGGCCTGTTAAAATCAGCGGGTGCCCTGCACCATCCGCCGACGCAGCCGAACAAGCCCCGCCGCGGCGAATCCGACAGCCGCCATCGCGTACGTTGTGGGCTCCGGCACGGCGTTGACAGACAAGCCGTAGCGGTTGGAAGCTGCTGGAACCCAGCCCGCGCCGAGGTTGTTTTCCAGGGTTTGAGTGAAATTGTACCCGGAGCTGTTCTGAGCCGACGGCGCAAAGCCGGTCAAGTACCACGAGACGTCCGTCTGCGGAACGACCCAGTAATTCGATCCATTCGTCAGTTGGGCGCCGGTAAAACTGAACACATAGTTGCCCTTCGGGCCGACGTTCGTCACCGCCGAGGTGTAGAGGGCTGAAGCGGCTGGTGCGCCAAAATTATCCGCGTAGATGCCAACGGTTGCCGGGATCGAGCCTTCGGTGGCGCCGAAGATTGAAAGCGTTATCGAGGTGACATCCAGGTTTGGGCTAGAGGCCGTGAAGCCTTGCGCGATGTAGTTGTTGATCGTTGGTCCGACGTCCGTGTTCGTGTTCCCGGCGGAGTTCGTCCCACTCGCGCCCAGGTTGCCGTAGACGACATCTGCCGAGGCTGTTTGAGCGACGCCCGAGACAGCCAGGGCTAGGGCGGAAATGGCAGCAATGCAAAATGAGTAAGAGCGGTTCATGAGCAACTTTCCTGCTTAAAAATGTGGCCGGACGTGAGCAGATCCCACGATCCAGAAAAACTTAGGTCGACTGGAAAAACGGATTGGAAACCATCCGGTCTTGCCTGATTTGCGAATCCTGTACCAATGAAACCAAAAAGGTTCCCAGGGCTCTGTCCAGCCAGCGGTGGAAACGCATTCAGGGCCGTTTTTTGTCACTTTCCTGCCCGGAAGGTGTTTGGGCGTGCGGCTCTCTCACTCCTCGAGACGCAACCCGAACATCGACCCCGATCATCTTTCCTGCGAATTCAATTGACATTTTTTGCGAATCCATTCGCAATTTCTTTGAATTGAGATAAGATGCGACCCGTCCCGTGAAAACGAGGCCTTTCGGCGGCTGAATTCGTCGGAAAGGCCTCGTCGATGCTTGCCAGATGCCCGCCATGGACAGCACCCCAGCCTCTCCAGCATCGCCGGTGGGTTCGCAGCTACCCCCGAGCCCCCGGCGGGCCAGCCGGCACTGGCCCCGGCTACCTGGAATTTCGGCGGCCGTGGGCCGCGTCGAGGAGTCGATTCTCCGAGCGGCGCAGTTCGATTGCCCCGTGCTCATCACGGGCGAGACCGGCTGCGGGAAGGAGGAAGTGGCCCGGGCCATTCATGCAGCGAGTTCGCGGGCTGGAAAGCCATTCGTGGCGGTGAATTGTGGCGGGCTCGTGTCGACGCTCGCGGAGAGCCAGCTCTTCGGACACGAGAAGGGGGCGTTCACCGGGGCCTACGGCTCGACGCTCGGCGCGTTTCGCGCGGCGGACGGTGGCGTGGTGTTCCTCGACGAGATCGGCGAGATGCCGCCCGACCTGCAGCCGAAGCTCCTCCACGTGCTGCAGCGGCTCGAGGTGACTCCGGTCGGTTCGAGCGAGAGCCAGCACGTCGATGTGCAGGTGATCGCGGCCACCAACCGAGATCTCGAGGCTGCCGTCGATTCCGGCACTTTCCGCGAAGACCTCTTTTACCGGCTCAACACGATCCACATCGTGGTGCCCGCGCTTCGCGAGCGGCGGGAAGACATCCCGCTGTTCATCGGGCACTTTGCGGGTCACTTTGCCAGGCTCTACGGCCGCCCGTGCTGGCGACCCGGGCCGGAGGTGCTCGAGCGACTGATCGCCCATCCCTGGCCGGGAAACATCCGGCAGATCGCCCAGATGATCCAGCGGATGTATGTGTTCGAGGGACGGGAAGAGATGGTGCTCGCGGACCTGTTCCGGTCGGCGGCGGCCCATGCCGCCATCACGGGCCGTCCGGAGGCGACGGGGTGGAGTGACGACGGGGCAGTGCTCGAAGGCGATGCCCCGACCGCCTCGGAGCCCGACGTGCCGCTGTTCAACCTCGTGGAGCTGCGGCGGCTGGCGGTGCGCCAGGCGATGCGGGCCACGAACGGGCACCGTGGACGGGCCGCCGAACTGCTCGGTGTGTCGCTCAACACGATGACGCGGCTCGTGGCGGAGGCGTGCCCGGAATTGCCGGCGACGAAGGCGGGCCGGAAGCGCGCGGTAAAGCCGCGGTGAGAGCTGGAACTGCGACGCAATGAGGCATGACGGGTGAAGGCCGGTCGCTTTGGGATGACAGGCTGAAGCCTGTCCCACGCAGGCTCTAGTCGTGCTTGCCGAGCCACTCGTCGATCAGCCGGGCGAGGCTGCCGTCTTCGCGCATCCGCAGGATGGCGGTGTTGATGGGTTCGCGAAGTGGGCTGTCGGGCGGCAGGCCCAGCCCGAAGTCGAACGACTCGAACACCGGCCCCACGAGCTTGATCGAGCCATACTTCGCCCGTGACACGAGGTACATCAGCTGCTGGTTTTCCGAGACCACGGCCTCGACCATGCCCAGCGCCAGCGCGTCGAGTGCATCGTGAAGCGTTTCGAACTCCTGCAGAAGGAAGCCCCGCTGGCGGAGGAGCGGAATAATCGCCCCCGCTGCCTGCACGCCGACCGTCCTGCCGACGAGGTCGCGCGGGCCGTGGATCGTGCCGCTGACGCGCTCGGCCGTCATCGTCGCCGTGAGCACGCTGGTGAACGTGGCGATCAGGCCGATGCCGCCCACCATCCAGGCGAAGGCGATCACCCGGCCGAGCACGCTGTCGACGTGCTTGTCGTCGCAGCCGCCCGTGGTGATCGTCGACATGATCCACCAGATCGCCTCGCCCACGCCCCGGGGATAGGCGGCCGGAAACGACCGCTCGTTGCCGCGCCGCTCGAACCACCAGAGGAGGTGGCCAGAAAGCAGCGCCAAGGCCGTCACGAGGCCCACGAGCTCGAGCAACTGCCAGGTGATCATCGGCCGCACCGCCGCCAGGAACCCCGTGTCGTTTCGCTGGCGGACGGCGACCCGCAGCCCCGAGTGGAAGATCGGGTGGGTGAGATCCATGAGCCGTTCCCGATCCTCGGTGATCGCGATCGGACCGAGCAGGACGTCGGCCTTGCCGGCCGGGAGTACCTCGAGGAGCGCGGCCACGGAGGGCACCTTCACGAAATCAGTTTCCACGCCGAGCCGGCCCGCGAGGTCCTCCCAGATGTCGACGATCACGCCGACGGGCCTGTCGCCGTCCCATTCCACGGCCGACGCGATCGGCGTGACGGCGACGCGCAGCCGCTGTGGCGCGGGCGTGTCGTCGGCCGGGGCCCGGGCGGGCGCGAGGGCCGTGTAGAGGCAGATGATCAGCAGGCAGCGGACGGCCTTCATCGGGAATCCTCCGGGAGACGGGAGCGCACCGCCAGGGTGAGGAGCACGGTGCCGACCGCGACAGCCGCCGCGGAGCCAAGCAGCGCCTCCGGTGGCACGGACGCACCAGCCGAAGCGCTGCCGGCCGCGATGTCGAGCGCGGCGGGGCCGCCGGCCAACGCCAGGATCACAAGCGGCATGCTGTTGTGAGCCAGGTGACAGACGATGGCGGGCATCAGGCTCCGCGTGGCCACCACGATGGCCCCGAGCACGAGCCCCAGGGCGAACGTCTGTGGCATCCGTTCCGGCAGCAGGTGAAACACCGCAAACGCCGCAGCCTGCGCGACCACGGCCCAGAAGCGGCGGCCCGACGCGGGCTCGACGCCGAGGAAGGCGGCGAGCGTCCAGCCGCGAAACAGCAGTTCCTCGCACAGGGCGGGCACGAGCGCCATCAGACCCCACGCCACCCACCAGGGCTGCGTGCACATGAGCGCGAGCAGGCGACCCGAGAGTGCCTGCGCCTCCGGGGAGATATCGGCCCCCCGCACGGCGAGGAGCGCGGCGGCACCGAGCACGAACAGCCCCGAGCCGACGAGCGCCGCGCCGGCGAGCGCCACGAGCGACCGGCGCAGGTCGCCCGGCCACGCGAGGCTGAGCGCGGCCCGCCAGTCGACTCGCTGCCACCAGAGCACAGCCACGAGCGGCACCACCACCGCGCCCAACTGCTGCAGCGGGATCGCGCGCACGAGGTCGTCGGGCGCGAATCCCTGCGTGTACCAGAGACCTGCCAGGCCGGCCACGATCGGCAACAGGCCCTGGATGATCGTGGGCCGGATGCGCGGGCCGGGGCGGGCAAGGGCCGGGCCGGCAACGTCGGGCCCGCGAAACAGCACGTCCTCATCGGCGAGGGTGAGCGCGGTGAGCTTGAGAAGCAGCCACGTGAGCACGGCCGACGAGGCGAGCGAGAGGCACAAGCCGGCGCCGACGCCGAGGGCCGAGGCCGGAGCCTCGTCTGCCGTGCCGAGCGCCGCGCGGGCGACGACCACCTGTCCGGCGAAGGGCATCGCCGCGAGCGGCCCGTCGCTGCGCATGCCGGGCAGAAGCGCTGTGCCGGCGATGGCGCTCACGAGCAGGATCACCGGCGTGAGCGTGTTTTGCGCTTCCTTGCCGCTCTTCGAGGCGGTTGTGACCGCCAGGCAGGTGGCGGCGGCGAGCGCCGCCAGGCCGACGTAGGCGATGCACGTCACGGCGATCGCGGCGAGGGCCGCGCCCTGCGGAAGCTGGGCCACGATTCCCTGCGGCAGAAACCGGAGCGTCACCGCCGCCGTCGCGGCGATCGACACGACGTTGGCCACGAGCGTCGCCAGCGTCACGGCGAACACGGCGAGAAACTTTCCCCACACGATCTCGCCGAGGCCGCAGGGGGCGATGAGGAGCGTTTCGATCGTGCCGCGCTCTTTCTCGCCGGCGATCGCGTCGATGGCGGGATAGAACGCCCCGGTGAGCGTGAGCACTGTGAGCAACACGAGCACGCCGCCGGCGAGCGTCGATGTCACGTTGTGCTCCGGAGGTGGACGACCGTCGTCGGGGAACGTGACGGTGAGCGGCGTCAGCACCGTGCCCGGCAGGCCGGCCCGTCGGATACGGCCGCGGGTGAGATCACGGGCGACCGACCGCATGAACGCCCCGAACTGCTCGCGCACGAGGTGGCCGTTTTGATTCCCGGGGGCCAGCATCGCGGGAATCTTGACGGTTTCCGTGCCGACGAGGTCAGCCACGAGGCCGGGGAACGCATCGACCCAGACGTCGATCGCGCCCTGCTCCAGGAGGGCCGCGGCCTCGGCGCGATCGACGCCCCCGACCGCGACGCTTGCCGGCCAGCCCTCCCTCTCGGCCGGCGGCGTGTCGGTGAGCGTTGCGTCGAGGATGCCCGCGAGCCGAGGCGCGTCGGCTCCCGACAGGCCGACGCGAATTTCCAGGGGTGCCGTGCGGGCATCAATCTCCTGCGAGGCCGTGCGCAGCCCGAGCGCCGTGGCCAGCGCGAGGATGGGATAGGTCGCCATCGGGAGCAGGAGCGTGATCACGAGCGTGCGCCGGTCGCGCACGAACTCGAGCAGGTCGCGGCGGGCGATCGCGGTCGCGGCCTGAAGCCGGGTCGGGCTGGAGGACGGGGGGCTCATGCCGCGGCTCCTCCGTCCTGGTGGCCGATCGCCTTGAAAAAGGCATCTTCCAATTCGCCGGCTTGGCCGTCGAGCAGGCGGGCGACGAGCTCGTCGCGGGCACCTGATGCGACGACGCCGCCGTCGTGGATGATCACGAACCGGTCGCAACGCGTCTCGATCTCGTGGAGGCGGTGCGTGGAGAGGAGGATGGCCCGTCCTTCGGCCCGCAGGTCGCCGAGCAGCACGAGCAGGTCGCGCGCGCCCACGACGTCGAGCGCGTTCGTCGGCTCGTCGAGCACGAGCGCGGGCGGATTGTGCACGAGCGCCCTCCCGAGCGACACCCGCTGCCGCTGTCCCGACGAGAGCCTGCCGGCCGGCCGGTCGGCGCACGCGCGCAGGTCGAGCCTGTCGAGGAGCATGGCGACGCGCTCGGGCATCTGGTCGGCCGCGATGCCATGGAGCATGCCGAACGACGAGAAGATCTCGCGCGGTGAAAGCCGGTCGGGCACGCCGGTCGCGGCCGACACGTAGCCGAGCCGACGCCGCACGCCGACGGGATCGGCCCGCACGTCACAGCCGGCCACCCGTGCCGTGCCGCCCGTGGGCCTGAGCAGCGTGGCGAGCATGCGCAGCGTCGTCGTCTTGCCGGCGCCGTTGGGTCCGAGGAAGCCGA
>CAZDTC010000122.1:0-6612 GCA_964508125.1 uncultured Candidatus Kuenenia sp. | reverse complement strand
CAACGACGACGAGATATGCGAGTAGTGCGCGTCGGCCATCAGGAACACCGTCTCGATCGTCGCGTCGAGCTTGCGGTTGGCGAGCGTCATCGTGAATTCGGCCTCGATGTCGGTGAGCGAGCGCACGCCGCGGAGCAGCACGTGGGCGCCCTGGGCCTTCACGAAGGCCACGGAGAGGCCGCTGAACAGTTCCACGCGCACGTTCGCGAGGTGGGCGACGGATGCCCGCACGAGGGCGACGCGCTCCTCGAGCGAGAACATCGGCTGCTTGTCGGGGTTGATGCCCACGCCGACCACGATCGACTCGAAGATGCGGCTGGCCCGGTCGATGACGTCGAGATGGCCGAGAGTGATCGGGTCGAACGACCCGGTGTAGACGGCGGTACGGGCGGCTGACTGGGGCACGTGGCGGCTCGCTGTGCGGAGGGGGAGGTGGCTGCGTGTGGGCTGACGGAGGGGGGGCCGGAAAAATGGCGCGGGTGTCGCTTTACGGATGGTCGATTATGGTATGGAAATCGGTATCGGGTGAATCGAGGACTCGAAACGCAGAGGATCGGCGGTGTCGAAAGCCATGCCACTCCTGGGGCTGATTCTGTCGGGCCTGATCGGGATCCTGTTTCTCGCCGATCTGGCTGCCGGATTCCCATTTCGGCGGGTAAGCATCGCGCTCGACGTGTGTTTCGTCCTGGCGAGCCTGATCCTCTCGTATCTCAGTTGGACGCTGCTCGAGAAGGCGCGGGCCTGATTTCGGCGGTCAGGCTGCTCGCCTGAGCACCGACCCCGTCTCCCGTTGGCCTGCCGCCCCGAGGAGGTCGGGCAGATCGGAGAGCCGGGCCGTTCGGACCCGGCCTGATTGCCTGCCCAGCCAGCCGGTGAGTCGCTCCGCCTGGTGGAGAGCGGCCCGCTGTCCGCCCGCCGCCGGGTCGATGTGCACCGCCGTCAGGCTCCCGGCCGCCAGGCGCGGGGCGCATGTCCAAGGCAACAGCCTGGCGACGGCCGGCTGCGGCGGCTGCGATACGGACCGCACTTCCCACAAGCCCCACACGACGCTGCGGCAGGGCCAGCCCGTCGGCGGCGGCCGCCGGCTGCTGCGCGAGATGTCATCGAATCCACCGACGGCGATCGTGTGGATTCCCTGTTCGACCAGGAGCGGGCGGTGATCGAGCGTGGGAGTGCCGGAAGCCACCACGCACTCCAGGCGGCCGGCGATCGCGCGGGCCGAGGCGATCTCGCTGCGCAGTGTCGGCCGAGTTCGCAGGTGCGCCGGGTCGAGGGCCAGCGCGACATCCCATGCCGTCGCCTTCAGCCCGAGCACCGTGAGCACCGTGGCGAGTTCGGCCGGTCGGGAGGCCCAGGTGACCGGCACGGACGCCCGGGCGGCGACGTCCGCCCACAAGGCGAACGACTCGCGCGTGATCCCATCGGGCACACGGACGCACACGATCACCGTCGCCGGCGCACGATCGATCCGCATCGATTTGGGCCCCCCGTCCATTCCTCCTGGACTATCGGCGGGAAAGGGTGCCCGGCTCCACCGCATGGCCCGCGGGGGGCATGGCAGCGCGGGCCGCATCGGCCGACCCTGCGGGGTGCGCAAGATCACGGTGCGCGGCCTCCCAGCCGGTGATCGCCGCCACGAGGGCAGCGGTCGACGGCTGTGCGGCCTCGACCGTGGGCGTCACGCCGGCTGCGACGAGTGTGGCGGTCGTGACGGGGCTGAGGCTCGCCACTTTCCAGTGACGCAGGCGGTCGCCAAACAGCCGGCAGGCCGACTCGGCGATGAATGAACTCGTGACGGTGACCCAGTCGACGCCCCGCTCGAGTTCCGCGAGCATCCCCGGGTCGATGCCGTCGACGCCGAGGCCCGCGTAGGCCGCGACCTCGGTCACGTGGTGGCCGAGTGCCTCGAGGTCGCGACGCATCACGTCGCGGCCTCGGCTGGCCCTGACCAGCAGGAATCTGGCGTGCCGCTGCCCGGCTCCGAGGGCCGCCACGATTCCTTCGGACCGGTGCTCCTCCGGCACAAGATCGCAGGGGATGCCGAGGAGGGCGGCTTCCCGGGCCGTCGCCGGCCCGATCGCGGCGATCCGCGCTGTGCCCAGATGGCGGACGTCGCGGCCTGCGATTCGCAGCCGCTCTGCGAACGAGCGCACGCCGTTGGCGCTCGCGAACACGATCCAGTCGAACGAGTCTGCCATGCCGATTGCGGCATCAAGAGGCGCCCAGGAGTCGGGCGGGCCGATGCGGATCACGGGCAGGTGGATGGAAGACCCGCCGTGGGCGGCGACGAGCGCCGCGAGTTCCCCGCCCTGCCCTGCGGGACGCGTGACGAGCACGGTGCGGCCGGCGAGCGGCCGGCGGGCCGCGTCGCTCGCGGCCAGACCAGTGGCCGACTGGCCGGCGACGTCGCCGACGATCACGATCGCGGGCGCCGTCCACCCGCACCGGTCGAGTTCCGTGCAGCACTCCGCGAGCGAGGTGAAGCAGGTGCGTTGGTCGGGCCACGAGCAGCGGCTCACGACAGTCACCGGCGTGTCCCCGCTTCTTCCGGCTGCGATCAAGGCACGCGACCACGTCGCCACCTGCTCCACGCCCATGTACACGACGAGCGTGCCCGGCAGCCGAGCGAGTGCCCGGAAATCCAGTGCGGAGTCCTTATCGCCAGCTTCGTGGCCCGTGAGCAGCGTGACGCTCGAAGCCGCCGCGCGGCTGGTGAGGGGCACGCCGGCGACGGCCGCCGCCGCCAGGGCTGCCGTCACGCCGGGGACGATCTCCCAGGGCACACCCGCTTCGCGAAGTGGCAGTTGCTCCTCGACGAGCCGGGCGAACACTCCCGGGTCGCCCCCTTTGAGCCGCACGACCACGCGGTGCCGCCGGACGAGTTCCACGAGCAGCCTGCCCACGGCGATGCCGGGATCGCCGTCGCCGGAGGATGCTCTGGTCACGGGCACCCGCTCCGCGTGCGTGCCGGCGGCATCGAGAACGGCGGCGGGCACGAGCACGTCGTGGACGACGATGTCGGCTTCGCGGAGGCAATCGAGCGCCCGGAGCGTGAGGAGGTCGGGGTCACCCGGCCCGGCGCCGACGAAGATCACCCTGCCCACGGATGCGTTGGGCGCAGGTGCCGGGGCCGGGGGCACGGTGTTTGAGGGTGGGGGCACGGGGGCTACACTCTCGGTCGGCGGCACGACTGCATCATACCGCACCCGCTCCCGTTTCCGCCCTGCCCCGCGATCCGCCGCAGCCATCCCATGCCGAACGACACCCCTGCGGCCGGTTCGAACTCGGGGGTCACGGCCGTGCCCCCCACGACGGCACAGTTGTCGCCCGCCGAACGCTCGCGGCTCTCCCAGTGCTTTCAACGCGGCAACCAGAACGCCGCGACGAACCTCGACTACGCGATCGAGATGTTTTCCCAGTGCGTGCTCGGTGATCCCGGCAATGCCGTCTATCTCCAGAGCCTGCTCGCGGTCCTGCGGAAGAAACACGGGGTCAAGAAGGCCGGCGGCTTGAGCGGCCTGTGGCCCATCTCGAAGGCAGGTGCGCTGAAAAAGTTCGCCGAGAAGGCCCAGTGGCGCGAGGTGATCCGGCAGGGCGTGGAAATCCTCAAAACCGGGGCTTCCGATCACGCCGTGTTGCTGGCGATGGCCGATGCCTGTGGCCAGCTCCAGTTGCACGACGCGCAGCGGGTGTATCTCAAGAGCGCGCTCGACAACGCGCCGGCCGATGCGGAGGTCAACCGGCAGTGTGCCCGCTTCCTGGCAAACCACGGGGAGTTCGATCAGGCCATCGCCTGCTGGGTGCGCGTGGCGAACGTGAAGGCGCTCGAGGACGAGGCGCAGCGCGAGATCGCCCGGCTGCAGGTCGAGAAGACGATCGTGGCCGGCCACGGGATGACGGGCCGTGCCGGTGCAGGCGCCGGCGGCGCGAAGGCCGCGGTGCCCGGGGGGCAGCCCTCCGCCGCGCCGGTCGACCGCACGGCGGCGCTCCGGCAGGCGATCGAGGCGAAGCCCGCCGAGATCGACGCCTACCTCGAACTCGCCGACCTGCTCGAGCGCGACTCCGGCGTCGAGGAGGCGGAGCAGGTGCTGATGAAGGCGCTCGCCGCCTCCGGCAACGACATCAAGGTGCGGGAGCACCTCGAAGACCGCCAGCTGCGTTGGGCACGTCACCGGGTGCACATCGCGGAGCAACGATTGAAGGAGGAAGACACGCCGGCCAATCGCCAGACGCTCGAGCGGCTCAAGGCCGCCCAGGTGAAGCACGAGGTGGAAATCTACTCGGCGCGATGCGCCCGCTATCCCGAAAACCTCACCTGGCGCCACGAACTCGCCATGCGGCTCAAGGCGGCAGGCAACCACGTGGAGGCGATTCGGCACTTCCAGGACGTGCTCCAGGATCCTCGGCGCAAGGGAGCCGTGTCGCTCGAGCTGGGGGAATGCTTCCAAAAGATCAAGCAGTACCAGTTGGCGATGCGGAACTACGTGACGGCGGTCGAATCGCTCACCGACCGGGAACTGGAGCTGCGGAAGCGGGCGCTGTATCGCGCGGGGGTGCTCGCGGCGGGGCTCGACGACCGGGACGCCGCCCAGAAATACCTCGGCACCCTGGCCGGACTCGACTTCGGGTACCGGGATGTGGCCCAACGGCTGGACAAGTTGGCCGCGCCGAAAGATAACAGTGCAGGTGGGTGAGGCCCCTGGCCTTTCCCCCGTAGTCCCCTTCCCATCCGTCCACCGTTTTTGAGAGTTGAGGATCTGGAATGCCCCATTCGGTCAGTGCCAAGAAGCGCCTCCGTCAGAATCTCCGTGCCCGCGAGCGGAACCGTGCGATCAAGTCGGAGATCAAGTCGGAGTTGAAGAAGGTGCTCGTGGCCCTGACGAACGGCGACGTCGCGGCGGCCCGTGAGCAGTTCAAGGTCGTGGCTCGCAAGGCCGACCGTGCCGCGGCGAAGCGCACGATCCATCCCAATCGTGCGGCGCGGCTGAAGTCGCGGCTCTCGGCCCGCGTGAAGGCCGCGGCGAGCGGCACGGCTGCCGCCACCAAGGCGAAGAGCAAGGCCTGATCACCGCCCGGCGGCTCACGCCTCCCAGGCGATGCGGTTGGCGTCGAAGACCGGCCCCTCGATGCAGGTGCGCCGATAGTCCCACGGCTCGGTCGCCGCGTCGCGCACGCGTGCTACGCAGGTGAAGCAGATTCCGATGCCGCATGCCATCGGCGCCTCGAGCGACACGTGGCAGCCGATCCGTCGATCGGCTGCCCAGCGCGCAACGGCCGCCATCATCGCTTCGGGACCGCAACAGGCCACGTGGGTGCCGCCGCTACGATCCGCGAGTTCGGGAAGCCCGTCGAGCAGGTCGACGACGGTGCCATGCCGCCCTGTTGATCCATCCAGTGTCGCCAGGTGCACGTCGATGCCGGCGACGCGGAAGTCGTCGACGTCGCCGAACATGGCTGCCGTCCGCGCACCCCAGCAGAGCGTGACCCGACGCGCGGAGGTGCGCGGAACTGCGTCGCCGGAGGCGGCCCCGCCGAGCCGCTCGCGGCCGAGCGAGAGCAACGCCGTCTGGCCGATGCCGCCCGCCACGAGCACGAGGTGGTCGGCTTCCGGCATCCCGGCGAAGCCATTGCCGAGCGGCCCCCAGGCCACGATCTCGTCGCCGGCCGCCACATGTTGCAAGGCCGTCGTGAACTTGCCATGCACGAGATAGACGAAGTCGGCATACCGTCGCTCGACGGGCGCCCCCAGCGGTTGGGCGTCGTCCGCAGTACGAAACGTGTCGTAAAAAGCGAGCGGCCGGGCGAGCAACGGGTCGTACCGGTCAGGCAGGCGGAGCATGGCGAACTGCCCAGGCAGGGCCGCCGCGGCGATCGCCGGGCACTCGAGCCGGATCCGGAAGGTGCGGTCCGCAATCTGGCGATTGAACACGACGCGGGCCGGAAGATACGTGGCCGCGTCGGCGAAGCAGGATGCACTGGGAGGCGTGTTCACCCGCGTTGCTTTCTCCAGGTAGACGCCTTGCCGGGGCGCTTGCGCGGGCGCGGCGCCGGTCGTGGGGGCCGACTGCCGCGGTCGTCGTCGCGGCCACCGGGACGCTGCCGAGGCGGGCTGCCCGTGCCCCGGGTGCCGCGGCCCTGCCGGTCGAACCGCCCCGGACGGCCTTCAGGCCGCCGGCCCCGTGGGCGCCCGCTGTCGGCGGGCACGCGGGCCGACCCGACGTGGGCCAGCGCGTCGCGGCGCAACGCGTCGATCTCGCTCCACGCCAGCAATCGATGCTGTCCGGGGAGCAGGCCGCCGAGCGACAATTGCCCCACGGCCACGCGCTTGAGCTGATGCACCTTGTGGCCGAGCTGGGCGAGCATCCGGCGGATCTCACGGTTTTTTCCCTCGTCGAGCACCATCTCGAGGACGGCGCTCTGCTTGTGCTGCGATTTGAGCGACACGTGCTGGGCCCGGGCGGTGCCCTCCGCAAGTTGGATGCCGCGCCGGAGTTTGTCGAGGGTGTCCGGCGAAGGCACGCCGGCGACCTGCACGAGGCATTTCTTTTCGACGCCGTATCGGGGCTGAGCGAGGAGATTCGCGAGTTCACCATCGTTGGTGACGAGGATCAG
>CAZDTC010000121.1:0-6624 GCA_964508125.1 uncultured Candidatus Kuenenia sp. | reverse complement strand
ATACACCCGGAAGGGCTCGAACCTTCAACCTTCGGTTCCGTAGACCGATGCTCTATCCAATTGAGCTACGGGTGCGTGTGACGTGAAGAATACCGAAGCCGACGCCCGCGACCAATGGTTGCGAGGAAAACGCCGGGCGGCCGGGGGCGACGCGGCGGCGGGTCATGCCTGCCGCGGGACGAGGAAGCCGTCGGCGTCGACGTCGAAGCACTCCGCGAGTAACACGGCCCGCGGAGCGTCGGCGGCGTTGCCCGCGAACGTGGCGCCGATCGCGAGCGTTGCCGACGGATTGCCCGCCGCAGGGTCGTCGGGCAGATCGGGCCGGCCAAGGCGGTGGCGGTCGGCGCCGTGCGGCCACACGACGACGCCGTTGATGACGCGGCCCACGGTGTCGGGCTTGCAGAGCGTCTCATGAGTCCACTCGACCCGGGCCGGCGGCGTGTTCATCGCGACGAGGCCAGAGGCCTCCGGTGGCGCGTAGGCGACGATCGGCTCGACGCCGACGGCCGCCTGGAACGCCTCGCTGGCCGCCCGGGCCCGGGGCACCTCCGCTGACCGCGCGATCGGCATCACGACCACCTTCAAGTGCTGCGCCAGGGAGGAGCACATCTGCGGAGCCGACGCCAGGGCTTCGACGTGATCGATGCGGGCGAGCCAGATCGTGACCCGCGCGGCGCGGAGCGCGGCCGCCAGGTCGCCCGGCGTGGCGGAGCCATCGACCGTGCGGGCATCGATGCCGAGGAGCACGCGGGCGTGGGTGCCGAGCGAATCGAAGAGCGGATCGCCGGCGGCGAGCGAGGCAAGCAGCCGATCGTCGCGGCGCACGAGACAGGCGCCGTCGAAGGCCTCCGCCGTGGCGGCGTGGGCGGCCCAATCGCCGGGCGACACGCCGCGGGGCGGATCGCGCCGGGTGGCGAGCATTCTCGTCCGCACGCTCGTGGCGGTGAGTTCCTGAAGGGCCCGGCGGGCTTCGTTGGGATGCGTGCCCACGGGAAGCGGCGGCCCGAACAGGAGCGTGAGCGGGCGGCGGAAGCCCCGCGACCGCTTCGTGAAGTAGCGGCCCTCGGAAAACGAGAGCAGGCTGCCCCACATGCCATCGATGTGCACCGGCATGATCGGCGCCTCCACCCTTTCGAGCAGCCACTCGAGGCCGCGCTTGAAGCCGAGAATCTGCCCCGTGCGCGAGATTCCTCCTTCGCAGAAGATGCCGATCGCGTCGCCATCGGCGAGGCCGGATTGGATCGTCTTGAGCGCCTGGCCGATCGACTTCGGCCGGGGGTCGAAGAGGATGAACCGCCATTGATCGGCCAGCATCCGCAGGAATTTGCCCCGGATGTTCGGCCCATAGACGACCATCCGCACGGGCCGCGGCACCGCCAGCGGCAGCAGGAATCCGTCGAGCCACGAAAGATGGTTGGCGACGACGACGACCGGCCCGGTGGCAGGCACGAGTGCCTCATCGCGAATCCGAAAGCGATAGCAGAGGTTCACGATCGCCGACACGAGGAGCTTGAGCGACCCGCGCGGGGCCGCGTAGATCGCGAGCCCGGCCGCGCCGAGCGACAGGGCCGCGAACAGGCCGAAGATGGCGCGGGCGGAGAGCAGGGGGGCGGGCGTCATGCCGCCGGCCGGCGCCCGCAGGAGCCCATAGAGCAGCGACGCCACGAACATCCCGGCAAAGGTGAGCAGATTCAGGGCGGCGAGCAGGGCGCCGCGCCGGGCGGCCGGGCTCCGCTCTTGAAAGAATGCTTCGAGCGGCACGTCGAAGATGCCCGCGCCAAGCCCGAGCACGAACAGCGCAGCCACCGCGAACCACCAACTGCCGGCACCCGCCCCGACGCCGAAGAGCACCGCCGGCCCGCAGGCAAGGGCGATGGATGCGATCGCCATCACGCCCGCGCCCGCCGGCACGAGACCGAGCTCGACGCCCCGTGACGAAACCTTCCCTGCCGCCACGCTGCCCAGGCCGATGCCGGCCACGAGCGCGACGAGCAGCGGAACGATCTGCCCCTGCGACGTGGCCCCAGCCTCCGTCGCGTATTGATCGACGTTGAGCTGGGCCACCGCGCCCAGCGCCCAGAAGAACACGATGCCTGCCGCGGCCGCCGCGAGTTCCCGAATGGAGGCGAGGTCGGCAAGGTCGCGCCACGTGCGGGCGAGGGCGTTCCACGGCGCGGGCGCTGCGGGATCGGCCGCAGGGCGGCGCGCGAGCCCGAGCGCCGCAAGCCAGCCGGCCACGGCGAGCCCCACGAGCACGGCCCCCGGCACGATCGCATGCGTCCAGCCGGGGGCGAAATGCTGTTCGCCGACCTGGGGCACGGCCGTGCCGTCGGCAAGCCAGTTGCCCCCGGCCATGCCGACGAGTGTTGCCGCGAGCGTCACGAGCGCAAAGATTCCGTTGGCCTGCGAGAGGCGGGCAGGGGGCACCGATTCGGGGATCGTGCCGATCACACTCGGGGCGAGAAGCGCCGCCTGGCAGCCGATGACGGCGACGGTCGCAAGCAGCGCCCAGAGCCCCGCCGGCAGCCCCAGAGAGACGCCGCCCGACCGCACGCCCCACGCCACGGCGCCGGCAGCCGCTGCGACGATGACGATCTCGGCGGCCTTGCACCACACGATGACCGAACGCTTGGGAAATCGGTCGGCCAACCAGCCCGCGAGCCACGCCAGCAACACGAACGGCAGCACGAAGCCCGCCGTGCCGAGGGTGAGCACGAGTGCCACCTCGCCACCCGCTACGGCCTTCTTGCCCAGCCCGATCGCCAGCCAGCGCAACACATTGTCGTTGACGACGGTGAGCGCCCGCAGCACCGTCAGTGGCACAAACCCGCGGGCTCGGTCATCCAACAAAGTGTCTTCTCCTGAGGCGTTCGATCAGGCGGCGACGGCGCGCGTGGTCCGGCCCTTTTTCGGCTGCGCAGCCACCGTAGCCTGCCCGTGTTCAAACCGCTGGTGGTGGACTTTGACGGCGGTTTGCAGGTTTTTACCGGCGAGCGTATTCTCATTGAAGCGGTGTTTTTTGAACAAGGTCGTTCAATTCCCCGAACGCCGGGAGCCAGCCCCATGAATCGCATCCGCCATTTTCTTGCCGCCCTGGCCCTCACCGCTGCGACCGTCGTGGCGACGCACGCTTCGGCCCAGGTGGTCGTCTATCGTCCCATGGTGCCGATGTTCGCGCCGGCCGCCGGACCGTACGTCGCCAACTACAATCCCGCGGGCAATTATGCCGCCGTCACCGCGTTCAGCCCGCCCGTGGTGGAGACGGTGGCGATGCCGGTTGCCGCCGCTCCCGTGGTGACCGAAGTCGCCGCCCCCGCTCTGCCAGTGACGAGTTACTACGCCCCGGCATACGTGGCCCCGACCTACGCCGCACCCGTGGCCACCACGGCGTTCTACGCCCCGGCTGGTCCTGCCGTCGTGGCTGCGCCCGTCGTCGCCGCCCCTGTCACCACCTACTACGCCCCAGCAGCCGTCGCGGTGCCGCTCTATCGCCGCGGCTTGTTCGGCGCCTATCGGCCCGTCCGCACCGCATACTATCCCTACTATTGAGCCGCTTCGAAGCGGCCGGGCCGTTGACCGCCTGCCGGTGGCCCCTATAGTACGGCGGTTTCGACAGTCTCGGTGACGGCGGCGGCAGTGGCCGTCGGCATCCGGCCGTGGAAGGGTGCGGATGGCGCGTACGGTCAACATCATCGGTGCAGGTCCCGGCGGACTGGCCACCGCCATGCTTCTTGCCCGAGCCGGCATGCGGGTGCGGGTTCTCGAACGGCTCGAGGTTCCCGGCGGCCGGACGAGCACGATCACGACGCCCGAGGGCTTCAAGTTCGACCTCGGGCCGACCTTCTTTCTCTATCCACGCGTGCTGGAGGAGATCTTCGGCGCTTGCGGTTATGAACTCCGCGACGAGGTCGAGATGGTGCGGCTCGACCCGCAGTATCGGCTCGTGTTCGGCGCCGGAGGCGAACTGCTCGCCACCCCCGACATCGCCCGGATGGAGGCGGAGGTATCGCGGCTGTCGCCGGCCGACGCCGGCTCGTTCACCCGGTTCATGACCGCGACGCGGGAAAAGTTTCAGCGGTTCGCGCCGTTCCTCGAGCAGCCGTTCGAGAGCTGGGTCGATCTCGCGACGCCCGACCTCCTCAAGCTGATGCCGATCCTCAAGCCCTGGAAGAGCCTCGATGCCGAGTTGGGCACGTTCTTCTCCGACGAGCGCATCCGCCTGGCCTTCACGTTCCAGTCGAAGTATCTGGGCATGTCGCCGTTCCGCTGCCCGAGCCTGTTCTCGATCCTGTCGTTCCTGGAGTACGAGCACGGGGTCTACCATCCGATCGGCGGCTGCGGTGCCGTGTCGACGGCGATGGCCCGCATCGCGCAGGAGATGGGGGTCGAGATCCGCTACGGCGAAGCGGTCGAATCCTTCGACTACGCAGGCCGCCGCGTGACGGCCGCCCGCACGGCCAGCGGCGTCTACCCCGCCGACGCGACGGTACTCAACGCCGATTTCGCCCGCAGCATGACGCGGCTGGTGCCCGATCGACTGCGGCGGCGGTGGAGCGACCGCAAGATCGCCGGCAAGCGATTCTCGTGCTCGACGTTCATGCTCTACCTCGGCATCGACGGCTGCTACGACGACGTCTCGCACCACACGATCTATCTCTCGGAAAACTACCGCGAGAATCTCGCCGACATCGAGACGCGGCACGTCCTCGGCCGCGACCCGTCGATGTACGTGCAAAATGCCTGCGTCACCGACCCCACGCTCGCCCCGCCCGGCTCGAGCACGCTCTACATTTTGATCCCCGTCACCCACCGCCACCCCAACGTCGACTGGCGGCGCGAGGCTGCCGGCTATCGCGAGGTGGCGCTCGACCAGCTCGAGCGGTTCGGGATCCGCGGCGTGCGCGGGAGAATCCGCCACGAGCGGATGATCACGCCCGACCAATGGCAGGACGATTTCGAGATCTACCGCGGGGCCACGTTCAACCTCTCGCACGATCTTGGCCAGATGCTCCACATGCGGCCGCACAACCGGTTCGAGGATCTCGATGGCGTGTACCTCGTGGGAGGCGGCACGCACCCCGGCAGCGGCCTGCCGGTGATCTACTCATCTGCGCGGATCACCTCCGACCTCCTGCTCGACGACCTGGGCATGCCGTCCGGCGGGCCGGCGCGGTCCTCGGGCGAGGCGCCGCGCCCCCGAAAGACCGCTGCCGCGATCTGAAACCACCCCGCACGCAGCCGCAGCCGAGGAAGGCACACATGACGAGATCAGGGAAAGACGACATTCGAGACCGCGACCGGGTGGTCGTCGTGGGAGCGGGGCTGGGCGGGCTCGCCGCGGCCTGCACGCTCGCCGCCCGCGGCTATGCCGTCACGCTCTGCGACCGCAACGCCTGGGTTGGCGGCAAGGCCGCCGTTCTCGCCGAGCAGGGATTCCGGTTCGACATGGGGCCGACGATCCTCACGATCCCCGGCGTGCTCAAGCGGATCTTCGCGGAGGCGGGCCGCGACCTCGAGTCGGCCCTCGATCTCGTGCCGCTCGATCCACAGTGGCGGAGCTTCTTCACCGACGGCACTACGCTCGACCTCGTGGCCGACGTCGCCGAGATGCAACGCATCCTGGATGGCTACGCTCCCGGCAGCGGCTCGGGGGACGGCTACGCCCGGTTCATGGAACTCGCCGAACGGCTCCACCGGCTGTCCAACGAGTTCTTCTTCTGGCGCAGCGTCGGCGGCATGAAGGACATGTTCGACCCGCGCCGGAGCATGACGCTCTCGGTCGTCAAGGAAGTGATGGGGATGCGGCCTGGCCACAGCGTGGCCGGAACGGTGCGGGCGTTCGTGCCAGACGCGCGGGTGTCCCAGATGCTCGACCACTTCACGCAATACGTCGGCAGCGCGCCCGACGCCTCGCCGGCGGTGCTCTGCGGCATCGCCCACATGCAGTCGCGCGACGGCGTGTGGTATCCGCGCGGCGGCACCGGCGCCGTGCCGCGGGCGCTGGCCGCGCTGGCGAACGACCTGGGGGTCGAGTTCCGCACGCGCACCCCGGTGCGTCGGATTCTCGTGGAGCAGGGGCGGGTGCGCGGCGTGGTCACCGAGGAGGGGGAGACGATCCCCGCCGCCGCGGTGGTCAGCAACTCCGACAGCGTCCGCACCCACCGGGAACTCGTGGAAGGCGCCGCCGCGACGCGCTTCCTGCGCCGGCGGAAGTACGAGCCCGCCTGTTCGGGGGTGGTGCTGTACCTCGGCCTGAAGCAGCGCTATCCCCACCTGCTGCACCACAATTTCGTCTTCTCGCGCGACCCGCACGAGGAGTTCGACTTCATCTACAAGCGCGGCGAGCCGGCTCCCGACCCGACCTGCTACCTGTGTGCGCCGGCCGTCACGGAGCCGGAGGTCGCGCCGCCGGGGGGCGAAGCCCTGTACGTGCTCGTCCACACCCCCTACCTGCGGCCGCACCATGACTGGTCGACGATGTTCGCTCCCTACCGGAAGCGGATCATCGAGAAGCTCGTGCAGACCGCGGGGCTCGAGGACATCGAGGATCGGATCGTGGTCGAGCGGTTCCTCACGCCGCAGGACATCAACGACCGCTACCACGTGCTCGACGGAGCGATCTAC
>CAZDTC010000120.1:0-6634 GCA_964508125.1 uncultured Candidatus Kuenenia sp. | reverse complement strand
AACTACGCGCAGATCCGCCGGATCGCCACGCTCTGCAAGGCCAGGCTCCCGGACGAGTTCACCCGCGCCTTCGAGGCCGCCGGCGACGACGAGGCGGCTCAGTTCGAGGCGGGCGTCGAGTTTGCCACGCGGCAGGTTCGCGAACTGCTCGACGCCGGCGTGCCCGGCATCCACTTCTACGTCCTCAACAAGTCGCCGGCCACGAGCCGCGTGCTGAGGGACGTGAATCTCGCCCACACGGCGTAATGCGTAGGACAGGTCGGCACGATGCCGAGCCTGACCGTGAAGACAGCCGTCACGAGCGCGGCGGGAGGTCGTCGTCCATGCTGCTGATGTAGCTCCGCAGCCGCTCGAGCTCGTCGCTCACATGCCGCAGTTTGAGCATGTTTTCCACGCGCTTCACGAGTTCCACCTTGTTGACCGGCTTCGAGAGGAAGTCGTCGGTTCCCGCCTCCACAGCCCGCTCGATGTCGCCGAGTTCGCCGAGCGCGGTCACCATGAGGATCATGATCGGGCTCGTGGACGGGTCGCCCTTGAGCCGCTGGCAGACCTCGAACCCTGAGAGCTTCGGCATCATCACGTCGAGGAGGATCACGTCGGGCCGGAACTCCGCCACCTTGTCGAGCGTGTCGCGACCGTCGACGGCCGTGGCGATCTCGCACTCGACGTCGGCGAGGTAGACCTCGAGGAGCTCCCGGTTGGGCTCGTTGTCGTCGGCGATGAGCACGCGGCTGCGACGCGGCACGGCGGCGGGCTGGGACGCGGCGGCACGGGTCTTCGGCATGCGTCAGGAGCCTCGCGTCAGGGAGCCTCGAAGAGCGACTGGCTCTTCACGATCGCCAGGTCGTCGGGAAACGTGTGGAAGGCCTGCACGAGCAGGCTCTTGGCCCGCGTCTCGATGTTGAGCCAGCTGATCGCCCCGAGCGCGAGCCGCCCGCCCGACTCGAACCGATGAAACAGCCCGTGCTTGATACCCTCGGTGCACAGTTCCTGCTGGAACGTCCAAAACACCTCCGGGGCCACCGTCTCGAGCTGGAAGCAGGTCTGATAGGTCGCCCCGCCGCGGCACTCCATCCGATCACTGCGCTCGCCGCTGAGCCGGTAGGAGAGTAGCCGCCGCTTCTGCGGCAAAGGCTGGGCGGCGCTCGTCGCCACCTCCGAGAGCGTGAGGCCGTCGCGCCGCCAGGTCACGAGATGCCCGGCGCTCGTGATCGTGACGTCGGCCCGATACCCGCCCCGCTCGATCGACCGAGTGGTGCAGATCTCGAACAGTTCCGGGTGGAGCGCCCGGCCGTAGAGTTGGAAGACGAGTTCCTTCACGTTGGGACGGACGGAAATCACGCGTGCGGCTGCTCCGAGGATGACGCGATTATAAAAATCTTCGCGTCTTTCCACAAAGTCGACGTGCCCGGGCCGTGAAACGCGCCACGCGACGGCCGCGGGTGGCGACGGCGGCTTCAGAACAGCCCCACGATCATGTCGTAGGCGGCATGCGTGCCGGCGGCGATGCCGAAGCCTCGCACCAGGAACAGCGTGGCGAAGAAGACGCCGGCAAGCACTCGAAAAGCGAAACTGTGGAGATCGAACGTATCGCCAAGCGGCCCGATGTAGTGCGCGGTGGAAAATACGATGCTCGTGATGAGCACGGCCCACGCGCCCGCCGCCCCTGCCGTGGCCCCCAAGCGCCCGCACGCCCAGGCCACGGCCGGCAGCATCAACAGCCGAAACAACACCTCCTCGTAGAGCCCCGCGCCGCAGTAGCCGACGAACCGGGCGAGGATCGCAGCCGCGCCATCCCCGATCGCCAACGGCCAGAACCGGCTCTGCAGCCGGGCCAAACCCACGAGCAACAGGGCCAAAATCACGCATTCCACGCACATCCCCACGAGCACGGCCGGGCTGAACCTCCAGCGGTCGTGCTGCATGTGGTGCCAGGCGAGAAGGCCCACGACCGTGAGCGCCGGCAGCAGGAAATATTGGCCGAATCCCAGACCGTCGAGCGCCTGCCGCAGCCACACGTCGGCGCCGTTGCGGGGCGTTCCACGGCCGAGCAGAAGCACGCCCCCTTCATACGCGAGCACGAGTGGCAACGTGAACGCGAGGCTCGTGAGCGGCGTCCGGGACAGGGCCCAGTAGGAGTCGTCCGGCCCCGGGTCGTCGAGTGCGATTCCACCATCATCGGCTCCGGAGCCGTCCCGTGGATCTCCAGCGCCACTCGGGCCGTTGTGCGCTGTTTGGAACTCGTCAAGCCCACGGATCAAATCCGCGGAGAAATCATGCTCTCCGTCGGACGAGAACGATCGCGCCGACATGATGATGGGCCTTCCGTGTCGCAAGGCTCCTGCGCCGAATCCGCGCGCGCGCGATTTCGGCCCTGGAAAACAGTGATTTTTCCACGAAACCCGCATTGGCCACAAGGCGTGATTTTGCGCGGCGCTTCGGCCGCTGCTCTCACGGCGCTCGCAAAAAAAATTTTCGGAAACGGCTCCCGGTTTTCCTCGCGAATTTCGGGCATCGCGCGCGCGAGGGCGGTGGCGTTGCTTGACAACACACCACGGTTCTCCAGAATGCCGCCTGCGAAGTTCGCGGTTGCGTGAGCGGCCTGAACCACATTTCGAAACTCTTTGAAAGTTGGGGGGCGACGACTTGAGGGATCGACAGTCGACGACCTTGGTCGTGGCCTGGATGTCCCCCCCGCTTTCAAGTGTGCCGGCATCGACTTGCCCACGACCTTGCCCCATGGGGGGCGTGATGCCGTAGAATCGCCATTGAGGTGGTACGACACCGGGGCGACGAACGATGGCACGATGCCTGATAGGCTGCGGTTCCAATCAGGGCCGTCCGCGGCAGCATGTGATTGACGCCCAGGAACTCCTCCGAGCCATGCCCGGAGTGACGCTCCTGGCCGCCAGCCGGCCGCGCGAGACCCGGCCGATCGGAGGGCCGCCCGGCCAGCCGGCGTTTCTCAACGCGGCCTTCCTCCTCGAGACGGACTTCTCCCCCGACGACCTCCTCGGCGTGATCGCGGCGATCGAAAACACGCTTCATCGGGAGCGGGCCGATCGCTGGGGTCCGCGCACGATCGACCTCGATCTGCTGCTCTATGACGACGCCGTGCTCGACCGGCCCGAGCTCACCATTCCCCACCCGCGGATGTCCACCCGCCGGTTCGTGCTCGAACCCTGCGTCGAGATCGCGCCCGACTTCCTCCATCCGCTGGCAGGCTGCTCCGTGCGCGACCTGCTCGACGCGATCTCGGCCGCTCATCCCCACGTGGCGGTGATCGGCGTTCCCGGCAGCGGTGCGCCGGAGGTCGCCGCGGCCGTCGCCGACATGACGTTCGTGCGGCTCGTGCACGCCCCGGCGGCGCTTCCCTTCTGCGGCGACGACGAAGCGCTGTTCGCACAGCGCTGGGAAGATGCCCTGGCTGAATGTGCGGCTGCCTTGCGGCACGAGTCGTCGCCCGACGATCTGCACGGCACCATCTCCGACTTCTGGCTCGACGCGTTTCCCCTCGCCGCCGAGGGCTGCCTGCCGGCCGATCGCATCGCCGCGGCCTTCGAACGGGCCGCACGCGACGTCGCGGCGCCGCACGTCGCGATCCTGCTCCTCGCCGATGCGGGCGTGCTCGAGGAGCGCCTGGCGTTCCGCCGGCGCCGACCGGCGCCGCAGACCGACGTGTTCGCCGACCTTGCCGGCTGCTCCACCGCGGTCGTCGACGCGCCGCCGGCCGACACCGTCGCGGCGCTCGTGGCCCTGCAGGAAAAACTCCGGCAGCGCCTGCTGCGCCCGGCGATGGGCGCGGCCCGGCGGCCGAAGGCGGTGGTCGCCGTGGAGGCCAACGACCTCGGTCAGGCCATCGCCGAGGCCGTGGCCGCCGTCGAGGCCATGGCATGACCCCGGCCGACGCCCCGGCCGCGGGTCGGATGACGATGCGCGTTCAGGTGGAGGAGTCTCCTGAACGAATGACCACTTCAGTTCGAGCCGCCCGCGCGGCCGGGCGACGGGTGGGATTCGTGCCCACGATGGGCGCGCTGCACGCCGGCCACGCCAGCCTCGTGGAGGCGGCAGTGGCGGCCTGTGACGACGTCGTGGTGTCGATCTTCGTGAATCCCACGCAGTTCGGACCGCACGAGGATTTCAAGCGCTATCCCCGCCCGCTCGCCGCCGACCTCGCGCTCCTCGATTCGCTCGGCGTCCGCTGGGCGTTCACGCCGTCCGTCGCTGGCGTGTATCCCGACGGTCAGAACGCAGTCGCGCCGGTCGGCGGCCTCGCCGAACCGTTCGAGGGAGCGATCCGCCCCGGGCACTTTGCCGGCGTGGCCACCGTCGTGAAGCGCTTGTTCGAGATCGTGCCGGCCGACGTCGCCTTCTTCGGCGCCAAAGACTGGCAGCAGACCCGCGTCATCTCCCGCCTCGTGCGTGACGACGCGATCCCCATCGAGGTCGTCGTCTGCCCGACCGTGCGCGAGCCCGACGGCCTGGCCCTGAGTTCGCGCAATGCCTACCTCACGCCGGCCGAACGGGCCCGGGCCGGGGCGCTCCATGCCGGACTCGCCGCCGCCGAGGCCTGCTGGCTCTCAGGCGAACGCATCGCCGTGGCCGAGGCGGCGCTGCGGCAGACGCTCGAGGCCCGCGGCATCCGCTGCGACTACGCGGCGATCGTCGATCCCGAGTCGCTCGCCCCGCTCGCGGATGCGCACGGGCCGGCAATCGCGCTTGTCGCGGGCCGGCTCGGCTCGACGCGGCTCATCGACAACCGCCACCTGCCCGCCCGCCGCTCGGGCGCGATCTGACACGAGTCCCACCCGCTCGCATGCTCTCGACGCTGTTCCACATTCCGACGCGGCTCACCGTGGGTGCAGTTTCCCTGCCGCTCTTCGGCTTCGGACTGCTGTTCGCCGTGTGGGTGGTTGGCGGAGCCTTCGCCGTGTCGCGCTCGCTCGGCAGACGGGGATGGCGCGACACGGCGCAGGCCCTCGCCGCGCCCCTGGCGCTCACGGGCGCGCTCGTGGCCTTCATCCTGCCGGCGCTCGACGACGGGCAGGGCGTGCCCGTGCGCGGCTACGGCGTGATGCTGCTCATCGCCGCCGCCGCCGGCACGTGGCTCTCGATTCGGCGCGGCCGGGCGTTCGGATTCGATGCCGACACGATCATCGCGCTGGCCACGGAGGTTTTTCTGTGGGGGCTCGTGGGGGCACGGCTGTTCTATGTGATCGAGTACCGCGAGCAGTTCTTTCCGCCGGGCCGCAGCCTCGTGTCGGCACTGCCCGACGTGCTCAACCTCGCGGCGGGCGGGCTCGTGGTGTTTGGCGCGCTGCCCACGGCGGCGCTGGCGGCCTGGCGGTTTGCCGCGCGGCGCGGGTTGTCGCTCGTGAACCTCGCCGACTGCGTCGCCCCAGGTCTGCTCGTCGGCCTCGCGCTCGGCCGGATCGGCTGCTTCCTGAACGGCTGCTGCTACGGAGGCCCCTGCGACCTGCCCTGGGCCGTGCGGTTTCCGCCCCAGAGCCCACCCTGGCTCGACCAGGCGGCCCGCGGGCTCCTGCCTTCCGGCACCGCCGCCTGGAGCCTGCCCGTGCACCCGGCCCAGCTCTACGCCGCGATCGACGCCGCGCTGCTGGCTGCCCTGGCCTGTGCATGGACGCCGCTCGCCCGCCGCCCCGGCGAAGTGTTTGCCCTCGTCCTTACCCTGCATCCGATTTCGCGGCTGCTCCTGGAGGCGATCCGCATCGACGAGCCGCCTGCCCTGGGGACGCCGCTCTCGATCTCCCAGCTCGTGTCGCTCGTGCTTCTGGCCCTCGCGGCGGCGCTCTGGGCCTGGCTCTCCAGGCAGCCGCCCGCTCGGATACACTCTGGCACCGAGGCCGCCGCCGGCGTCCCCTAGCCAAGAAGCCCCGACGCGGCACGCCCCCAGGAGCCCCCGATGACGACCCCCGACAAACCCGCAGTCCCGGCGAACTCCCTGGAAACCCGCACGTTTCCCGAGGGATCTGTCACGGTTCGCTGCCGTCTCGACGGACCGCTGGTGGTCGAACTCCCTCCTGACGCCGACACGAGGGGGATGTACATCCGCGTCACCGACCATAACGGCAGCGAATACCCGATTCCGGCTGGCAAGAAGGCCGTGGCGTTCTGCCGATGCGACGAGACGAAAAATCGTCCTTTCTGCGACGGCTCCCACAAAACATGCGGCTTCCAGGCTGCCGAAACGGCACCCTGACGCACGTGGGCCGTGGGGCAAGCGTCTCGCTTGCCGAGAGCCGGGAGTTGACCCTGCTAGGCAACCGAGACGGTTGCCCCACGGGTTCGTTCTATGCCGGCTGGGAAAACCTGTCCGTGCGCGGAAACTCCTCCTGGAAAAACACTTACATCACGCCAGGTGTCTCCAAAACCTGCCGTTCCGCCCTCGACCGATATGGACTGGCTCCCAAATCCCCTGTACGGTTCAGGGGTTGTCGGTGAGGAAATCCCAGCAGCCCGGGCAGTTACGGCATGACGTCGCCCCAGAAAAAAGACTTCTACCAGCGGTTCAGCGTGGGGATCATGGCGATCCTCGTCTTCCTGCTGCCGATGGTGGTCGTCGGGGCGATCAAGGCCAAGGGGAACAACCGCAACGACGTGAAGGGCTGGCTGC
>CAZDTC010000119.1:0-6640 GCA_964508125.1 uncultured Candidatus Kuenenia sp. | reverse complement strand
ACTCCGATCCGCTCGGCCTGATGCAGAGGCTCGGCCGCCTTCACGACAAAACCGGTGCCTGCTGGAGCGGCCGCGCCGACCTGCTCCTGATGTGGCGCAATGCCCCGCCTGCCCAGCCGTTGATCTCCACCTACGATCCGGCAACGTCCACCATCGGCACGCCGATCTTCGACGCCAACCAACTCGAAAGCACGCTCGCCGCCGGACCGCGGTTCTCCCTCTTCCGCACCGATCGCTGCGGCCATGGCATCGAAACCACCTATTTCAGGGCCTTCAACTTCCGCTCGCAGGAACAGCTGCCCGTCGTCCCCGGCGGCTATGCCCTCACCCCACCGGGGGTCTTTGGCAACAGCTTCACAGGACTGAGCGGCGCCGGCGCGAACCTCGGCAGTGGCATCCAGAGTTTCGAGTTGAACGGCCGCCGCAAGGTGGCCAACAACCTGTCGCTGCTTGCCGGCTTTCGCTGGGTGGAATGGCGCGAGTCGCTCGCGCTTGGTGACGCCGCCGTCGATCCAAACACCGGCGAGATCGCCTTCGACGACTACTCCACCAACTGCATGAACAGTCTGTATGGCGGCCAAATCGGGTTTGACACCCACCTTGTTCAGCTCGGCTCGTGGCTGCGGGTCGATAGCTGGATGAAGGGGGGAGCCTACTACAACAATGCCGTCCAAACCTCCGGCTATACGACCGGCATCGTCGGCGGAGCCGTGGACCCGATGATCCAGACCAGTGCCCAGGTCGGCGCGGCAGCCTTCGTCGGCGAACTCGGGATGATGGGGACGATCCCGATCACCCGCAACCTCGACTTCCAGTTCGGCTACCTGGGCCTCTGGCTGGAAAGCCTCGCCCAGCCCACGAACCAGGTTTTTGGCCAGACGCTCGTCGCAAACCAGCCCCCGGCAGGCTCGATCACGACCACCGGCGGCACGGTCGTCCAGGGCCTCACCCTGGGCCTGCAGGGCCGCTGGTAGGGGCAGGCGGACGGGTAGAAGACGGGCAAATACGGGCAGAATCGGACGGGCCGGGGGGGTCTAAAGCCCTCCTGGCCCTTGAAACCCCACCCCCGGCTGATTTTCGCCAGCCGAACAAGCCGATTCCTTGCTCCGTATATCGCCCTAGGTTTGAATGAGGTCTTCCTCGGTCCAGGGCTTCGTCCGCCCAAACCGCCCAAACCGCCTTCCGGCACCTACCTCATAGTTCTAGCGCTTTTCGCAGAAACGGATCCATCATGCTCCAGTCCTTCTTCGGCCGTCGCTTCTACGAATCTGACCGCCGGGTTGCCAAGTCTCGCTGCCGCAGAAAAGGAAGTCATTTCTCAGCGGTGATCGAGCAACTCGAGACACGCCGCGCGCTGGCGGTTTTCTACCGGGGAGTGATCCAGTCGAACGCGGCGGACACGACGGACGAGTCGTTCAACTACATCGTCGACGTCGATAGCTCGGGCACGGGCGAGCTCTGGCTGCGATACGAGGCGTTGCAGAATCGCATCGACATCGCCGACAACCCCGGGTTCGGAAACATCACGAACCTTCGCTCCCCCTCGCCGGGGTTTTTCGGCCCCGCAGCGGTGACCCAAAGCGTTGCCGCGCCCTTCAGCCTCTTTGGCCTGACGACAGTCGCAGACGTCGCGTGGAACAATATCGGCGAAAACGAGTCGTTCAGTTCGGGTGCGCTGACGATCCGGGCCTCTGCAGGCACCCGCGTTTTCGTCGCCAACGGCGACCCGCTTCCGCTGGCCCTGCGATTCCTCGACGGTCCGAATGGCGGCAATGCCAGCGTGGGCGTTGTCGACGGTCCCATCGATTCATCGGTCAATAAGTACGCGTCCTTTCCGGTTGTCTACAACAACTGGCTGACCGCGGACACGGTGACCGTGCGGGCATCGATGAAGACCAGTTCGGTCACACAACTCTATGCAAAAAACCTCGTGAGCATCCAAAACGTGATCACGAGCCCGCTCACGAACGCTTACGTGGGCAATGGTGATTTCCAGGTGATTGCGGGCGCCCGCATCGACGGCAATGTCGGTGTCTACATGGGCCAGGAAGGCTCCTCGATCGGCTTCGGACAGGGCGGCGGCGACGTCCTCATCGACGGCACAATCAACGGCTCGAGCGTCACGCTCAGCACTCGGTCAACAACGCAGCCAGTCGCCATCAAGACCGGGTCTTCCGGGCTGCTGTCCGGTGGAGGGAGCCTCACGCTCTTCAATTCCGGGCTCGACGGCGGCTTGATCGACGTGCGGTCGGCAAACTTCAACGTAACGAATGTCAGCGCCGGTTCACCGGGCGGAGGAGTCCCAGACATCGGTGTCGCCATCGAGCAGACTGTGGGAAATCTCAAGGTGACGGCCGTGCCGAAGTCCCGCGGCCGGATTTCACTGACGTCGAGCGGCGCGAATTCCACGATCGACGTCAATGCCAACATCGATACCGAAGCGGGGCTGTTGCTCGACGCACCCCTGCTCGACATCAAGAGCCCGATTCGCACCGCAGCCGGCGACGTGATTCTCCGAGGTAACACTGTCACGATCGGGAGCAACGTGACCGCCGGTGCGAGCGGTGTGGGCTCCGTGAAAATCACCAGCCGTACCGCGGGCGTGACGGTGTCGTCGGCCGCCGTGGTGTCGGCGCCTGACGAGACGATCACGATCGACGCCAAGACCGCTCTTTCGAGCCTTGCCCGACTGGAGGCTCGTGCACTCGATCTTAAGGCGGGAACGTCAATCAACGTCAAGGCCAACGCGAAGGAGCTCAGGGCGCTTGCGGCCACCGGGATCGTGGTTGACAACGTCGACAGCCTGCTCGTGCGAAGCGCGGTCACGACCGGCGTGGCAGGCACCACTGCCATCGACATCTCGTCACAGGGCCGCCTCGAAGTCTCTGCCGCCTCCGCCCAGGATACGGGCGGGATCACACTCAAGGCTTCGACCGGCCTGCGGGCGAAGGATGTCCGCACCAAGAACGGCTCCGCCATGCTTTCAAGCAGTTCGGGCGACGTCCGGCTCGACGGCACGGTCATCGTTGCCGGCAGCTTGAGCGATCTCGGGCTATCGGCCGAGAAGGGGAACGTGATCATCGATCCGTCGGCGATCCTCACCGTGGCCGATCAGGTCGCCGTGTCCGCGCCGCTCGGCCGCGTGCTGACGCCGGGGCAGGTTACTGGCATCGTGGTCAACAATGGCGGATCGGGCTACACGGCTGCCCCGACTGTGACGCTCGAGGCAGGCAGCGGTGGGGCGGCTTCGCCCGTCGTGACAAACGGTGCGGTCGCCGGCTTCGAGGTTCTCAACGGCGGATCAGGCTACGTGACCGCCCCCAAGGTCATGCTCATCGGGGGTGGCGGCACCAACGCCACCGCGCAAGCTTTCATCACCAACGGTGTGGTGACGAGGGTCGCGGTCACGAACGCCGGCACGGGCTATACCTCGGCACCGCAGGTGGTGTTCTTCGACGGCTCTGGGGCGGGCGCGGAGGCGAAGGCCTTGCTCAACGGCCTGTCGGCGATCAATGTCACGAGCCCCGGAAGCGGGTATCTCGTGCCACCCGAGGTCGTCGTTTCGTCCGGCGAGGGCGCGACCGTGGCGCCAATCACGATCGACGCCACCGGAGGAATCACCGGCATCAACCTGTCGACAGCCGGTTCGGGGTATGGCCTGGCCCCGCGGGTCGAGATCGTGGATACGAGTGGCGCCGGCTTCGGGGCCACCGGCATCGCCACGCTCACCAGCGGGGTGACGGGATTTGCGGTCACGACCACGGGCAGCGGCTACTCGGCCGTACCGACGGTGACGCTCACGGGTGGCGGCGGCACGGGTGCGACCGCCGCCGCCGTCATCTCCGGCAGTGTCGTGACTGGCACGCTGGCGGTGACGACGGGCGGAACGGGCTATACCCCGAACACGCTGGTCGTTTTCACCGGAGGTTCGGGCACTGGAGCTGCCGGCACCGCCACGATCAGTGGCAGCGTGGTTTCGTTGACGGTGTCCAACGGCGGTTCTGGATATACCGCCCCGCCCACCGTGACTCTCGGCGGCGGAGGGGGCACGGGGGCCGCAGCGACCGCCTCTCTCGGGCTCACCAATGCGAGCTTCACCGTGACGAACGTTCCGGATCTGCCGAACAGCATCCCTGCCTCGATTCCCACGCTCTATTCCACCGCCCCCAACGTGACCATCACGAGCGGTGGTGGTTTCGGCGCCACTGCAGTCGCTACTCTTGACGCGAACGGATTGGTCACCGGAATCCAAGTGACGAATCCAGGCACTGGCTACACGTCGCTTCCGACGGTGACCATCTCCGGCGGAACGGTGTCGCGGCCAGGCACCAATCCCACTGTCACCCCCAACGCCGTGAACTTCACCGTGTCCGGCTTGACGATCACGAACGCCGGCTCCGGTTACTCCCAGAATCCGGCGGTGACGTTTACTGGCGGCAATGGCACGGGCACCGTCGCAAACGCGTTCGTCCGCGGTACCATCACGACCGTGCAGATCTCCGCCGGTGGCTCCGGGTATACCGCGGCCCCCACGATCTCGTTCGCAGACTCGGTTGGCACCGGGGCCGTCGGCCCGGCGACCACGCTCAACGCAAGCGTGACCGCGTTGCGGATTCTCACGCCCGGCTCCGGCTACACGTCGGCTCCGAGCGTGACATTCTCTGGCGGGGGTGGCACAGGCGCAGTCGCCACGGTCGGCCTGACATCGGTCGTGTCAGGCATCACGGTTGGCCAGAAGGGCGTTAATTACAACCCTGCGACCACCACGGTGCGGCTCGTGCCCGTCGCTGGCGGTGAGGGTGCGGTCGCCGGTGCGATCAGAATCGACGGAACCGGGAAAATCACCGGGATCAACGTCGCCACGGGCGGCCAGGATTACGTCACCCCACCGACCGTCACGATCATCGATTCGAGTGGCTCCGGCAGCGGGGCCACGGCAACGGCCACGCTGTCTGGCGGCAAGGTGATCGGCTTCGCGATCACGGCCGGCGGCTCCGGCTACAACCCCGAAACCACGGTCGTCACTCTCCAGGCGAAGGGTGGCGGCGCGACCGCCGTTGCCAATCTCGATGCCTTGGGCCGCATCGCGAGCGTCACGGTCACAAACCCCGGATCGGGATTCGACGCGGCGAATCCGCCAAACGTCCGGATCGTTCCCTATGGCGAAGGCGCCACGGCAACCGCCACGATCGGCGGCGGTGCGGTGACCGGATTCACGGTCACGAACCCCGGTCGCAACTACGCCGTACCGCCGAAGGTCACGCTCACGGGCGGCGGGGGGACAGGAGCCACGGGCATCGCGGTGATTTCCAACGTGGCCACCGTGAACGCCGGCCGTTTGAGCTGGACAGCCCTCGAGGCACCGCTCGATGCGCTGAGTTCGCAGTTCAGCACGCTTGCCATCAATCTCACCGGCAAGGGCAACGTTGTCATCGACAAAAAGACGGGGTCGCTGATCCTCGAAGGCGCCTCCACAACCGATGGCTCGGTGATCGTCTCGGCACCGGTGCTCTCCGTGAAGGGCGCGATCATGATCGGCGATTTCGACCAGAAGCGCGACGAGACAGTGGAACTTTTGGCCTCCGCAGGAGATCTCGCCGTCGACGCTGCCGTCGGGAACCTGCTGGCGGGGTCGCTCTCGCGGCTGCCGCTTGCACGCATCGTCAGCCTGTCCGCCCCGGCTGGTTCCATTACGGCCAGCACGACTCCTGCGGGGCTCGTGACCGCGGAGGAACTCGTGGTGAGTGCCTTGAGCAACGTGACGCTGCGGACCGACGTCGATTTCGTCCGCGGCAGCACCACGAGCGCCGGGGCTGGCATGACGATCACGCAAAACACCCTCGACTCCAATGGAAATCCGCTGAAGCTCACGATCGGCACGGCCGGCGGCGGCCTGACAGCAAACGACGGAACCATCCGTGTGACCGCGGCCGACCAGATCGTGGTTGCCAGGGCGATCAACGCGGGCTCCAAGGGCTCTGTCGTACTCACAGCAGCCGGCAGGATCATCGAGGCGGTGTCCACGGCCACCGCAGACATCGTGGCGGACTCGGTCACGCTCGAATCCACCAACGGCAAGATCGATCTCGATACGTCGGCAACGCGGCTCTCAGCCCTGGCGCCGCTGTCGACGATCGACATCGACAACGTGGCGGCGACGGCGATTGAGCTGGTCAGCGCCACCGGCCGTAACGGCATCCGCGTGTCATCGGCGGGCACCGTCACCGCCACGAACGTGGCCACCACCAACGGTCCTGTGGCGATCACGACCTCGGGAGCGGCTTCCGACATTAATGTCGGCCGGATCGCGGCGCCCACCTTCCCGATCACACTTACCGCCGGCCGAGCGATCCTGCAGCCGGTCACGACGTCCGCGGCGATCATCGGCAGTGATGCCGTGCTCACGGCCCAGGCGGGGGCTCTTGATGTGTTCGTGGATGTGATCTCGGTCAACGCGTTTGCACCGGAGTCGATCTCCATTCGCGACGCCAATGCTCTGCAGATTGCCGGAGCGGTGAGTTCCAATAATAAGCAGATCACGCTCACGGTCGGCGGAACGCTCTCTCAGTCGGCTGCGATCCGCACTGGCGGGATGCTCGCGATCAACGCCAGTGGTGGCGAAGTGACTCTGACCAACCCC
>CAZDTC010000118.1:0-6704 GCA_964508125.1 uncultured Candidatus Kuenenia sp. | reverse complement strand
CGGGGGGGCGAGTTCGCGCACCGCCACCGGATCATCGTCGTGCAGGGCGCGGCCCACATCATGCTCTCCTGCGACGACGAGCCGCTCTCGTTGCTGTCGGTCGACGGCGCGAAGGAGGTCGGTGTCGAGGTCCACTCGATGTCGAAGGGCTTCCACATGATCGGCTGGCGGCTGGGGTGGGTGTGCGGCCATGAAAGAATCGTGCGGGCGTTCGCCGACGTGAAAGACAACTGCGACTCGGGCCAATTCATGGCGATCCAGAAGGCGGGCGCCGCCGCCCTCGACGACGCGGAGATCCCACGCCGCGTGCGCGAGAAGTATCGCCGGCGGCTCGAGAAACTCGTGGGCGTGCTCCGGGCCGTGGGGTTCGATTGCGAGATGCCCGGAGGCACTTATTTTCTTTACACGCGGAGCCCGAAGGGCGCCGGCGACCGAGCGTTTACGACCGCTCAGGAAGCGAGCCAGTTTCTGATCCACGACCTCTCGATCTCGACCGTGCCGTGGGATGACTGCGGCGCCTACCTGCGCTTCTCCGCCACGTACGAGGCGGAGGACGAATCTGCCGAGGACGATCTCATGGCCGAGGCTCATGCCCGCCTGTCACGCGCCAGACTCAAGTTTTGATTCTTCCTTCACGCTTTCCCGCCCTCGCCCCGCGCCCTCCGGAGCATCGACCCATGCCGCCCTTCGCCCGTGCCCTGCTTGCGCTCGTCGTCGGCATCGCCCTGCTCGTGCCGGCCGCCGGCTGCGGTGGAACGAAAAAGAAGGGCAAAAAGGGCGGGCTTACGATCGCCCAACAGCGCGAGAAGGCGGACAAGGAATCGACGCCCGACCGGCAAGCCGCGGCCTATTTGAAGATCGCCCGCAGGCAACTCGCCTCGGGCGACAAGAGCGGGGCGAAAGAGTCGGGGAAAACAGCGCTTCAAAAGATTTCGGGCGAAGGTGAAGCGAGCCAGGTCGCCCCGCGGCTGGTCGACGTGGCCGGCTTCCTCGCCGAAGTGGGAGAGAAAAAGCCGGCTCGCGACGCCCTCAAGAAGGCGACCGAACTGGCCCCGACGCTCGAGGATCCGGTGCGGCGGGCACGCGTGCTCGCCGAAGCGGGGGGCGTGTATGGCGACAAAGCGAAGGGCCTCGCCGACGGCAAGGCCGCGAAGGACGCGCTCGCTCAGGCGACCGAGGCGGCCGAGGCGGCCGACGAGAGGTTTCGGGCCGATGCTCTGGCCGCCGTGGCACTCGGATACACCCGCAGCGGCCTCGCTGACGCGGCGAGCGACATGGTGGGCAAGCTCGAGGAGGCTGCGAAGGGGCTCGAGGAGCCGCGGGCCAAGGCCGAGGCGCTCGCCGCGGCGGCGAACGTGAAGGCCCAGACCGGAAAGAAGGACGAGGCGAAGGCGCTGCTCGACGAGGCGGCCAAGGCGGCCAAGAGCGTGGAGCGGTCGGAGAGCCGGGCCTACGCGCTCGTCGCCGTGGCCACCGCGCTCGATGCCAACGGGGCCACGAAGGAAGCGCTCTCGCTTCTGAAGGAAGCCGACAAGGCCGCCAACAAGGTGGCCGAGCCCGATGCGATGAAGACGATCGGCGACAAGGTGCGGGCGCTCACGATGGCCATCGAGAAGAAGTGACGTGCCTGTAACGCCAGGTCAGCACCGGCTGCCGGCCTGGTGCCCAGTCGTCGCATGACGTAGGACAGGCGTCTCGCCTGTCCTTCCCTACTTCAGCGTCTTGAGCGCCGCGAGCGCGAGCTTTCGCGCCTCGGCGTGATCGACGATCGGCTCGGGGTAATCGGCCACGTCCACACCGGCCCAGCGCTTCACATACGCGCCGTCGGGATCGAACTTCTCCGCCTGGCTCGTGGGATTGAAGATCCGGAAGTAGGGGGCCGCGTCGGCCCCGCAGCCGGCCGCCCACTGCCAGCCGAGTGTGTTGGCCGCGAGATCCGCATCGACGAGCGTGTCCCAAAACCATCGCGCTCCCTCGAGCCACGTGATCCGCAGATCCTTCACCAAAAAACTCGCCACGATCATCCGCACGCGGTTGTGCATCCAGCCGGTGGCCCACAGCTGCCGCATGCCGGCGTCGACGATCGGAAAACCCGTGCGGCCCCGCTGCCAGGCCCGCAGGCCCACCGGATCCTTCGCCCACGGAAACCGCGCGTAGTCGGCCCGCAGGGGCGCGTTTGCCGTGTGTGGGAAGTGGTAGAGCAGGTGGCTCGCAAACTCGCGCCAGCCGAGCTCGCGGAGATAGGCCTCGGCACCACCCGTGAGCTTCGCCACCGGCTTGCCGCCGGCCGCGGCGCGCACGGCATGCCACACGCGCCGCGGCGAGATCTCGCCAAAATGCAGGTGCGGCGAGAGGGCGCTCGTGCCGTCGTGGTCGGGCCGGTCGCGCTCGCGGTGGTAGTCGGCCACGCCCCGCTCCACGAATCGCTCGAGCCGCTTTTCCGCGCACGCCTCGCCGGGCGACCACGTCTTTCGCATGGTGCCCGCCCAGTCGATCGTGGGCAGGAGGCCGAGCGAGTCGATCGACACGCCTTTGGGCTGCTTCTCGGCGGCCTTGAGTTTCCTGGGCGCCGCAACCGGCTCCGCCGGCTCCTCGCGGGCAAGCAGCGCCCGCCAAAAAGGGGAAAATACCTGATACGGTCTTCCCTCCTTCGTGGCCACGTGCATCGGCTCGTAGAGCAGGGCCCCGTTAAAACTCTCGACGTCGAGGCCGGCGGCGGCGAGTGCCTTCTTGATTCCCGTGTCGCGGGTGATCACGGCCGGCTCGTAGCGGCGGTTCCATACGACGTGGGTGGCACCGGTCTCCTTCACGAGCTTCTGCAGCGCCTCGAGCGACGGGCCGCGGCGGATCACGAGCGGCGCACCCGCCTTCGCAAACGCCGCGGAGAGTTTTTCGAGCGACTGGTGCAGCCACCAGCGGGAGGCGCTGCCCGGCTCCCACGGCGCCTCTTCCTCAGGGGCCCAGATGAAAGCCGGCACGACGGCCCCGCGGGCCGCGGCCGCGATGAGCGCCGGGTTGTCGTCGAGCCGGAGATCGTGCCGCAGCCAGAGAAGCGTGGTCGGTTTCATGCCCGCCATGTTAGGCGAGCAGCGTCTTCACGACATGCCCGTGCACGGAATATTTCACGCAAAGCCTCTGCTTCGTGCCTCGCTTTGCTTTGCGACCTCCGGTCGCTGGTCACTTGCCGGACGTCCGGCCCGGCCGTCAGGCGAGGATGCTGTTCACCACCTTGCCGTGCACGTCGGTGAGCCGGAAATCCCGGCCTTGGAAGCGATACGTGAGCTTCGTGTGGTCGAAGCCGAGGAGATGCAGGATCGTGGCCTGCAGGTCGTGGATGTGCACCATGTCGCTCGCAACCTTGAAGCCGAGGTCGTCGCTCGCACCGTGCACGTGACCGGGCTTCACGCCACCACCGGCCATCCACACGGAGTAGCAATCGGGATAGTGGTCGCGGCCGAGGATGTCGCTATTCGCGGTGCGTCCCTCGCGGAACGGCGTGCGGCCGAACTCGCCCGTGCAGAGCACGAGCGTGTCTTCGAGCAGGCCGCGTTGCTCGAGATCCTCGATCAGGGCGGCGGCCGGCTTGTCGAACGTGGCGGCCTTCTTCGTGAGCCCGTCGCGGATGTCCTCGGACGCGTTCACCCCGTGGAAGTCCCAGCCCCAGTCGAAGAGGTGCACGAAGCGCACGCCCTGCTCGACGAGCCGCCGCGCGAGCAGACAGTTGTTGGCCAGGCTCGCCTGCCCGGGCTTCGCGCCGTAGGCTTCGAGCACGTGCGGCGGCTCCTTGGCGATGTCCATGACGTCGGGCACGCTCGCCTGCATGCGGAAGGCGAGTTCGTACTGGGCGATCCGCGTCACCGTCTCGGGATTGCCGAGTTCCTTGGCCTGCAGTTCGTTGAGATCCTTGAGGGCATCGAGCGTCTTGCGACGCATCGCCCGGTCCATGCCCGGCGGGTCGGACACGTAGAGCACGGGGTCGCCCTTCGAGCGGCACTGCACGCCTTGATACACGCTCGGCAAAAAGCCCGACCCGAAGCTGCTCGTGCCGCCGTTGGGCTGCACGCCCGACGAGATCAGCACGACGAAGCCCGGTAGGTCGGTGTTTTCGCTGCCGAGGCCGTAGGTGGCCCACGATCCCATGCTCGGCCGGCCGGCGCGCGGCGAGCCGGTGTAGACCATGAGTTCGGCGGGCGCGTGGTTGAACTGGTCGGTGAACATGCTCCGCACGAGGCACAGCTTGTCGGCGACGCGGTGCAGGTTCGGAATCGCGTCGGAGAGCTCCATGCCGCTCTCGCCGCACCGCATCCACTGGCGCCGCGTGCCGAGGAGCTTGGGCGTGCCCGAGGTGAAGGCGAATTTCTTGCCGGCGATCGTTTCGGCCGGGCAGTCCTCGCCGTCTCGCCTCGTCAATTCCGGCTTGTGGTCGTACATGTCGAGGTGCGGTGGCGACCCCGTGAGGTGGATCACGATCATCCGCTTCGCCTTCGCGGGGAGCGGCGGTCGCTTCGCGGCCATCGGATCGACGATCAGGGATGGCGCGGGCGTGGAGGAGGCCGCACCCAGGAGGTCGTGCATGGCGATGGCGCCGATCCCGCCGGCCATGCCGCCCAGCAGGTGCCGCCGCGTCGCGAGGAGCTTGTGTTCGAGGAGCGGGTCCATCGTTATCCTCACGCCGTGCGCCTCACGGGCACATGAAGGTTTCGTCGAGATTCAAGATCACGTTTGCGACCACTGTCCAGGTGGCGAGGTCGGCCATGTCGGCGTCGAGATCGACGGGCGGGGCCCCGAGCGGATCGGTGGCCATCTTCCGCGCGTCGTCGGGCGTCTCCTCAAACTTGGCACGGGCTTCGTCGTGGAGCCGCACGAGCCGATCGACCTCCGCGGCCGTAGGCTGCCGGGCGAGCACGAGACGGAAGCCCCGCACGGCTCGATCGGCCGGCGTTGACCCGCCCTCGCGTACCATCCTCCGGGCGAGCGCCTGGGCCGCCTCGACATACGCTGGATCGTTCATCGTCACGAGTGCCTGCAGCGGCGTGTTGGTGCGCGGCCGGCGGATCGTGCACACCTCACGGCTCGGGGCGTCGAACGTGGCCATCGACGGATAGGGATTGCTCCGCCGCCACGTCGTGTAAATCGCGCGGCGGTAGCGGTCTTCGCCCGTGCTCGTCTGCCAGTCGATGCCGCCACCGAACGCCGCCGCGAGGCCGAGATTCGGCTGTGGCGGCTTCACGCTCGGGCCGCCCTTCGTCCGCGACAGGAGCCCCGCAGCAGCGAGCGCCTGGTCGCGGATCACCTCGGCCGAGAGCCGCACCCGGGGGCCGCAGGCCACGAGCCGGTTTTCCGAATCGCGGGCCACGAGGTCGGGCGGACACTTCGACGTCTGCCGGTAGGCGCTGCTCGTGACGAGAAGCCGCAGGATCTGCTTCAGGTTCCAATTGCGCGCGACGAGCTCGGTCGCCAGCCAGTCGAGCAGTTCGGGATGGCTAGGCGGATCGCCCTGGCTGCCGAACTCCTCGCTCGTCGAGACGATCCCGATCCCGAACAGCCGTTCCCAGATCCGATTGACGATGACGCGGGACGTGAGCGGATTGGCGGGATCGACGAGCCACTTCGCGAGCGTCATCCGATCGACACGGCCGTCGGTCGGCACCGCCGGCGGATTGAAGGCGGCGGGCACGCCCGGGATCACCTCGTCGCCGAGGTTCTGCCAGTTGCCGCGGAGCTGGATCTTCGTGATCCGCTGCTTGTCGACCGGCAGTTCCTCGAGCACCGGCACCGTCATCGGCGGCGTGTCAGCGAGCTTCTTCCGCAGGTCATCGACGATCTTCCGGGCCGGCTGGAACTCCGGTGGCTCGGGGCGGTCTTTCGGGGCGGGCTGCGCGAGCTCCGGGATCCCGGCGACGATCTCACCAATCTCCTTCTCGAGCGCGGCTCGCTTCGTATCGACGGATTCCCACGGAATCCGCACCGTGGGCGCCTCGTCCTTGCGGTCGGCGTCGGCCGTATTGTTCAGGACCGCGTAGACCTGGAAATACTCCTTCTGGGAGAGCGGATCGTATTTGTGGTCGTGGCATTGGGCGCAGGCCATCGTCGTGCCCATCCAGGTGCTCAGCGTCGTGTTCACGCGGTCGACGATGGCGACCGTGCGAAACTCCTCGTCGATCGTGCCCCCCTCGTTGTTGGTGAGCGTGTTGCGATGGAACCCGGTGGCGACGCGATCGTCGAGGGTGGCGGTCGGCAGGAGGTCGCCCGCCAACTGCTTGATCGTGAACTCATCGAACGGCATGTTGGCATCGAACGCGCGGACCACCCAGTCGCGCCAGCCCCAGATCGTGCGCGGCGGATCGTCGGCATAGCCGGCGCTGTCGGCGTAGCGGGCGAGGTCGAGCCACTGGCGGGCCATGTGCTCGCCGTAGCCGTCATCGGCGAGCAGGCGATCGACCAACTTCTCGACGGCGTCGGGCGAGGTGTCGGCGACGAAGGCGTCGATCTCCTCGGGCGAGAGCGGCAGGCCTGTGAGGTCGAGCGCGAGCCGGCGCGCGAGCGTGGGTCGGTTGGCCTCCGGCTGCGGCGCGAGCCCCTCGGCTTCGAGCCGGGCGAGGATGAAGCGGTCGATGTCGTTGCGGGGCCACGCCGTGTGTTTCACGGCCGGCACGGACGGCCGCTTCGGCGGCACGTAGGCCCAGTGCGGCTCGTAGGTCGCG
>CAZDTC010000117.1:0-6741 GCA_964508125.1 uncultured Candidatus Kuenenia sp. | reverse complement strand
CTCGAGCAGTATCTGATCGAGGAACGGGCGCTCCTCATGCGCGAGGGCATCCGCGTGGTGATGATCGGGAGCCGTGCCGGCCTGCCGGCGGCCACGCTCGCCGCGCTCGACCGCACGACGGCGATGTGCGCCGGCAACGACGGCATGCGGCTGTGCCTGGCCGTCAACTACGGGTCGCGGGCCGAGATCGCTGCCGCCGCCCGGACGCTGGCCGAGGAATGCGTCGTCGGCCGCCTCGATCCCGCGGCGATCACCGAGGAGACACTCGCCGCGCGGCTCGACACGGCGGGCATGCCCGATCCCGACCTCGTGATCCGCACCGCAGGCGAACTGCGGCTCAGCAACTTTCTCCTCTGGCAGAGCAGCTACGCCGAACTGTGGGTCACCGACACCTGCTGGCCCGAATTCACGGAGGAGCACCTCGACGAGGCGATCCGCTCGTTCGCGGGCCGCGAGCGCCGTTTCGGGGGACTCTCGCAGTCATGAGCGGCCAGGCCAAGATGCATCGAATCGCGATGGGCCTCGCCGTCGCGGCGGTCTTCATCGGGCTGGCGTGGGCCGACGCGACGGGCCTGGCCGGCGCCGCGCCATCGTGGTGGCTGCTGCCGGTGGTGATCGCGATCGCGATCGGGGGCGTCGGCGAACTCGTGCGGCTCTGCGGGGCGCGCGACCTGATCCTGCCGGCGTGGCTGCTCCGGCCCGCCGTGGTTGCCATTCCGCTCGCAGCCGCCTGCGGCGCCCAGGCCTTCTCGGCGGCCACCTCGACAGCCGCACCGACAGCTGCGCTCGGCTGGGCGGCGGGGGCGCTTGCGGCCGCGCTCGTCGCCTTGGTCGCGGTGGAGGTCGCCGGATATCGGCCGCAGGGCCGCGCGGCGGAGCGACTGGCCGCGGCGACGTTCATCCTCGTCTACCTTGGCCTGCCGCTGGCATTTTTGGTGAGCCTCCGCCTGGCGTGCGTGGAGAACCTCGGGGCCGAACAGCGCGGCCCGGGGCACCTCGGGATCGTGCCCCTGCTGAGCCTCGTGGCCGTGGTCAAGGCGGGCGACGTCGCGGCCTATGCGGTCGGCTCGCTCGTCGGCCGAAACCACATGGCTCCGCTGCTGAGCCCCGGCAAAACCTGGGAAGGCGCGGCTGCGTCGATCGCTGGATCGCTCGCTGCGGCATGGCTCGTGCTCGAACGCGCGGGCCTCGATGCTGCCAGTCGGCCCTGGGGCGGCTGGATCGCCTATGGCCTCGCCGTCGGCCTGGCGGGAATGCTAGGCGACCTCGCCGAGTCGCTCCTCAAGCGCGAGGCGGGGAGCAAGGACTCCGGCACCTCGCTCGGTGGCCTCGGCGGCGTGCTCGATCTCGTCGATTCGCTGCTCGTCGCCGCCCCCGTGGCCTGGCTCCTGTGGGCGGCGGGTCGTTAAAACCGCGGTTTTACGGCCGTTTGGCCCGTTCAGGGGGCCGTTCGCGGGAGCGGGTATATTTGAGTTCCGTCATCCCCATCCTTTCGAGACCGTCGGCGACCACCCGTCGCCGCGGGCTCCGATGTCTCGCACGACCATCGCGGTTGTCGATTCCAAACGCCTGCTGACGATCTTCGGTCCTCGCGACCAGCACCTGCGGCGCATCCGCTCGGCGCTCGGCGTCGGCGTCTCGGCCCGTGACGACTCGATCCAGATCGAGGGAGAGGAGCCGGCCGTCCTCAAGGCGACGGAGGTGTTCGAGCAGCTCGACAGGATCGCCCGGGACCAGGGCGCCGTGGAGCCCGACCAGGTCGCGCATCTGCTCGCGATCGCCACCGGCGAGAAGCCCGCCACCCCGCACGACCCGATCGAGGTGCAGCGGCCGGGCCGACAGGTGCAGCCGCGGTCGGAAGGCCAAGCCGCCTACGTCAAGGCGATCCGCGAAAACGACATCGTGCTCTGCTCAGGCCCCGCCGGCAGCGGCAAGACGTTTCTGGCCGTGGCGATGGCCGTGGCGGCGCTGCGGGCCGAGCAGGTGCGGAAGATCGTGCTCGTGCGGCCGGCGGTGGAGGCGGGAGAGAGCCTCGGATTCCTGCCGGGCGACCTGATGGCCAAGATCGATCCGTATCTTCGTCCGCTCCTCGACGCACTCCGCGAGATGATGGACTACGACGTGCTCAAGCGGCTCACGGAGCAGGACGTCGTGGAGATGATCCCGCTGGCCTACATGCGCGGCCGCACGCTCAACAACGCCTTCATCATCCTCGACGAGGCGCAGAACACCACGATCTCGCAGATGAAGATGTTTCTCACGCGCCTGGGGATCGGCTCCAAGATGGTGATCTCCGGCGACACGACGCAGATCGACCTGCCCCCCAACCGCTCGAGCGGACTCGTCGACGCGATGAACCGCCTCCAAGACGTGCGCGGCTGCGCCCGAGTGCGGCTCGGCGGGCAGGACATCGTCCGCCATCCGCTCGTGCAGCGGATCGTCGATGCCTACGACGACCAGACGTGAGCTCCACCTCGCCATGACGATCGCCCCCTCCTCCTACCAGCGCCGTGCCCGCCGCGGCGGCTCCGTCGAAGGGCCACAGGGATTCTGGGGCGCGCTCGTCGAGCGGATCTCGAGGGCCGAGAATCTCGTGCGGCTGGCGCTCTGCCTCGCCGGCGCCATCGTCCTGCTCGTGCTCCTGCACGGATGGAGCGAGCCGCAGCCCTTCCGCAAGGGCTCGATCGCGCCGCACGGCGTGGTGGCGCGGGTGCCGTTCGAGAAGCCCGACCCCGACCGCACCCGGGCCTCGCAGGAGCGGGCCGCGGCGCAGGTGCGGGTCGTCTATTCCCAGGACAAGGCCCCGCTCGTGCGCCTGCGCGACGGCCTCAAGAACCGCGTCGCGGAGATCGCCTCCGCCGAGACGCTCGCCGGCGTGTCACGCGAAGCCTGGCTCGAGTTCGCGCCGGACGCCGCGGGCGCGTTCGAGAAGTTGCCCAAGCTTGCCCCTGGCGAGAAGCCGGCCAAGCCGGAGGCTCCCGTTGCCCCCGAGCCCCCGAGCCCCGAAAAGGCCGCCGAGAAGGGATCCCCTCAGCTGGATGATGGCAAGGAGGCTCCGGCGCAACCCGCTCCAAAAGCGCCGCCAGTCGATGCGGTCGTCGCCGTCGCCGAGGAGGCATTTCAAAAGTTTCGCGCCCGGCTCGACACGAAGGAACGCCTGCTGGAGTTCGAGAAGTCGCTCGATCGGGCCTTCGCCGACGTCGAGAAGATCGGCGTGCTCGAGAAGATCCAACACGGGATCGATGAAGGCAGCCAGACGGAAATCGACATCCATCCGCTCGGCAACACGGCCGAACTCACCCGCGTGCAGGTGGCCGACGTGCTGTTCGGCGAGGCGAAGGTCCGCCTCAAAGCCGCCATCGAGGAGGAACTCGGGCCGGGGCCGGTCGCCGAGCGGATTCTCGCCTGGATCGAGCCCAAACTTGCCGGCTCGCTGGAGATCGACCGTGACTCGACCGCGAAGGCGAAGGCCGATGCGATCGCCAAGACTCCGCAACAGTTCGTGCGCTACGCAGAGGGCGATGTGATCGCCCCCGCGGGCAAGCCCGTGACCGCCGACGAGCTCGTCCTGCTCGAGCGGGAGCACGACGAATACGTGCGGCAGCAGGATGTGCGCCAGCGGGCCGGGCGGGCGGCCTCGATGCTCGGCCTGTTCATCGCGATGCTCACGCTCGCCGGCTTCTACCTGCACCTCCACCATCGCAACGTGCTCGACGATCTCGGCCACGTCGCGACGCTTCTCGGGCTGTCGATCGCCACGGTCGTGCTCTGCCTGCTCTGCGCCCACGAGAACTGGCAGGCCGAGATCGTGCCGTTGCTCGTGTTCGCGATGACGGTGGCAATCGCCTACGACGAGGATCTCGCGCTGCTGCTCGCCGCCGAGGTGGCGCTCGTGGTGGTGGTGGGGCTCGGACACAGCCTCGGTGACTACGTCACGCTCACCGCCGCCGCCGCCGCCACCATCTTCTGGATGGGCCGCATCCGCAGCCGCAGCAAACTCATCTACGTGGGCCTGTGGGCCGGAGCCGTGGCCCTCGCCACGCAGGTGGGTGCGCACCTCCTCGAGGGACGGCCGTTCGACATGCAACTGCTCGAGGAGGCGGGCCGCCTCGGCGTGTGGACGCTGCTGGCCGGCTTCCTGATGACGGGGCTCCTGCCCTTCATCGAACGCTCGTTCGGCGTGCTCACCGACCTGAGCCTGCTCGAGGTGGGCGACGTGGCGCACCCGCTTCTCCAGGAGCTCGTCCGGCGTGCACCGGGCACCTACAACCACTCGATCAACGTCGCGAGCATCGGGGAGGCCGCCGCCGAGGCGATCGGAGCCCGCGGCCTGCTCGTGCGCGTGGGGGCGTATTTCCACGACATCGGCAAGATGCTCAAACCCGCCTACTTCGTGGAAAATCAGGGGCAGGAAAACCGCCACGAGTCGCTCGTGCCGGCGATGAGCACACTGATCATCATCGCGCACGTCAAGGAAGGGGCGGAGCTCGCCCGGCAATACAACCTGCCCCGCCCGATCGTCGACCTGATCGCGGAGGATCACGGCACGACGCTCGTCGAGTATTTCTACCGGCGGGCCACCGAGCGACAGCAGCACGACCCCAACGGCACCGAGATCGACGAGCAGACCTACCGCTATCCGGGCCCCAGGCCGAGCACGCGCGAGTCGGCCGTGCTGATGCTTTCCGACGCCGTCGAGAGCGCCAGCCGGGCCCTCACCGAGCCCACGCCGGCCCGGATCGCGAGCCTCGTGCACGACCTGGCCATGAAGCGGCTGCTCGACGGCCAGTTCGACGAGTGCGGGCTCACGCTCGAGGAGCTCGAGCTCATCGAGCAGAGCCTCGTGAAAAGCCTCACCGCCGTGTATCACGGCCGCGTGAAATACCCGGACCAGAGGACGGCCTAGTGGCGCGTCGGCCTGGGAAGATCCCGGAAGCCACGGTATCCGTCACGGTGGCCAACCGCCAGCGGATCGTCAGCGTGGCTGCGCCCTGGCTCGAGCGGATCGTGCGGCGCGCGCTGGCCGCCGAGGGAGTCGATCGCGCTGAAATCTCGATCACGATCGTGAATGACCGGCGGATCGGCCGCCTCCACGATGAATGGTTCGGCGATCCGCGCCCGACCGACGTGATCACATTCCCGCTCTCCGAGCCCGGCGCCGGCCCCCTCGCCGGAGACATCGTCGTGAGCGCGGAGACGGCCCGGCGGCGCGGGCGCGAGTTCGCATGGAGTGCCCGCGAGGAACTCGCCTACTACGTGATCCACGGTCTCCTGCACCTCACCGGACACGACGACACGTCTCCCGAGGCACGTCGGGCGATGCGGGCCCGCGAGCGGGCCGTGATGCGTGCCGCCGGCCTCGCCGCGCCCCCGCGGCGGACGCAGCGGAGGCCGGCATGAGTTCCGCCGCGCTCGGCCTCGAAACGGCGGTGGCCCTTCTCGTCGTGGCCTGCCTGGCCGCGGTGCAGGCGCGGGCCGTGCGCGGCGCGCAGCGCCACCAGCTTCTCGAGCGCTGCCGTCAACGCGGCCGGCCGGAGCGCTACGACGAGATCGTGGCGGGCAGCGAGACGATCGCCTTCCTGGCCGCCTCCGGCGTGGCGATCGCGGCGGTCGTGGCCACGCTCCTCGCATCGCGGTCGCTCGGCGTGCTCACCGGAGGCGCGATCGCGGTCGACGTGACGGCGCTCGGTGGCTGGATCGCGCTCGTGTGGGCGATGCTCGTGGTCGTGCCGATGCTCGTCACCAAGCTCGCCGGCGTCGCGATCGTGGAAGCCACCTGGGCCCTGTGGCGGCCGGTCGTGCGGATCGCCGCTCCTGCCGTGCGCTGCCTGGGCGCCGTGGGAGCGTTTCTCGGCCGGATCTTCGGCAGGACACCGCCCGGGGCAGACGCGGAAAGCGCGCAAGATGAACTGCGGCACGTGGTCGAGGAAGCCCACCGCGAGGGGCGGCTGGAAGGCGCGGCCCGCGACATGATCGCCGGAGTGATCGACCTCAAGGAGGCCCGCGTGGCTCAGATCATGACGTCGCGCACCGCGATGATCACGGTCCCGCTGGACACACCCTGGGCCGACGTCCTGCGGATCGCCTCCGACAGCGCCCACACGCGGCTGCCCGTATGGGACCGCTCGACAGACGACGTGATCGGCATCCTTCACACCCGCGAACTGCTCACGCAGCTCGTGGCCTCACCGCCCGCGGCGGGCGGCCCGCCGGCAACACCCGACCTCCGCCCACTGCTCCGGCCCCCGTGGTTCGTGCCGGAGTCGATGAGCGTGCAGAAACTGCTCCGCGACTTCCAGCGCACCCACACCCACATGGCGATCGTCACCGACGAATTCGGCGGCGTGAGCGGCCTGGTGACGATCGAGGACGCGCTCGAGGAGATCGTGGGCGAAATCGCCGACGAGCACGACGAGGCCCTCACCGACGGCATCCGCATGGTGTCGCCCGACGTCTGCGAGGCGAAGGCCCAGGTGCGGATCGCGGAGCTCAACGAGAAGATGGGACTCGCACTCCCGGAGGAGGCCGATTTCGAGACGGTGGGCGGCTTCGTGTTTCACCAGTGCGGCCGCATCCCGGAAGTCGGCCGCCGCATCGAGTCGCACGGCGTGGCCCTCGAAGTGCTCGCCGCCACCGGCCGCCGCATCGACCTCATCCGCATCGAGCGACTGAGGTAGGACAGGCTTCAGCCTGTCATGCTTTCACTTAGACGCGCCGGCTTCGGGCTCCCCATATCCCATC
>CAZDTC010000116.1:0-6752 GCA_964508125.1 uncultured Candidatus Kuenenia sp. | reverse complement strand
GAACTCGCCCCCCCAGAGCACGAGCGTGCTCTCGAGGAGCCCGAGCCCGACGAGGTCGTCGAGCAGGGCCCCGATCGCGCGGTCGCTCTCCTTGGCGAGGCGGCCGTGGTTCTCCGTGATCTTGTCATGGCTGTCCCAGGGCTGGCCCGCGCCGTGCCATACCTGCACGTAGCGCACGCCCCGCTCCACGAGCCGCCGGGCGATGAGCATCTGCCGGCCCTGGACGTCGTCGCCGTAGCGATCGAGCACGTGCTTCGGCTCGCGCGTCACGTCGAAGGCGTCGCCCGCCTCGAACTGCATCCGCCAGGCGAGCTCCATCGACACCAGCCGCGCCTCGAGCTGCGGGTCGTGGGGTCGGCGGGCGAGATGGTCGCGGTCGAGCGCGGCGGTGAGGTCGAACTGGCGGCGCTGGGCGTCGGCCGCGAGCAGCGGATGGCGGATGTATTGCACGAGCTCGTCTGCGGAACGCTTCTGCGTGTCGATGTACGTGCCCTGGAACGCGCCCGGCAGGAACGCGCTCCGCCAGTTCTCCGTGCCCTTGATGGGATACCCGCCGGGGCACATGGCGACAAACCCGGGCAGATTCTGGTTTTCGGTGCCGAGGCCGTAGGTGATCCAGGCGCCGGCGGCGGGCCGCACGAGCCGCGGGTCGCCGCAGTTCATCAGCATCAGCGAGGGCTCGTGGTTTGGCTGGTCGGCGTGCATCGACCGCACCACGAGCAGGCGGTCGGCATGGCGGGCCACGGAGGGAAACAGATCGCTCACCTCCAGGCCGCTCTCACCGTGGCGTGAGAACTTGAAGGGGGAGGGCAGGGCGGCGCCGGTGCGGCGCTCGGTGGGAAGGTGGTTTGGGATTTCCTTGCCAGCGTAGGACTCGAGCAGCGGCTTGGGATCGAACGTGTCGACCTGGCTCGGGCCGCCGTTGGCGAAGATGTGGATCACGGCCCGGGCGCGAGGCGCGAAGTGCGGCGGCCGGGCGGCGAGCGTCACCCCTTCGCCCGGCGCGGCAGCCGCCAGCTGGTCGCCATCGAGGAGGTTGGCCGCCGCGAGCCACCCGAGGCCGAGGCCCGTGCGGCCGAGGGCCGAGCGGCGTGAGAGCCGCGCTGCGTGATCGGGATGAAAGTCAGCGTTCATGCGGCGCCTCGGCTAGTCGATGAACTGAAACTCGGCGGAGGCGAGGAGCGCGTGGGCGAGCCGCTCGTAGGCGCCGAAACCCTCGGGCGTGGTCTCGCTGCCCACGCCCACGAGCCAGCCGCGGGCGAGCATCCGCTCGTCGGGGGCGGGATCGCGCGACAGCACGGCCCGCCATGTGGCCACGATGCGGGCGTCGGGCTCGGCGCCCGCTTCACGGGCCGCCCGTGCGGCGACCCGCCTCGCCGCTTCGATGACCAGCGGGCTGTTGAGCACGGCGAGCGACTGCTGCGGCACGGTGGTGCGCGACCGCACATGCACCGCCGTGTCGGGGTTCGCGACGTCGAACACCTTCATGATGCCGGGCACGTCCTGGCGGTCGAGCGATCCGTAGAGCGTGCGCTTGTGCATGGCGGCCGTCGAGACGGTGTCGACGCCGGGTCCGCCGGCTGTGGCGAGGTCGAGCGTGCCTGCCGCGGTGAGCAGGCTGTCGCGCCACGCTTCCCAGTCGAGCCGGCGGCGGTTGGCCCGTCCGAAGAGCCGGTTGTCGGGGTCGCGGGCGACGCGGTCGGCATCGACGGCCGAGGTCTGGCGCCAGGCGGCCGTCGTCACGATCTCGCGGTGCAGCCAGCGCAGGCTCCACTTGCCGTCGTCGATGAACCGGCGGGCGAGGTCGTCGAGCAGTGCGGGATGGCTTGGCGGCTCGCCGCGCAGGCCGAGGTCGCCGTCCGTGTCGACGATTCCGCGTCCAAAATGATGCGTCCATGCCCAGTTGACGATCACGCGGGCCGTGAGCGGGTTGGCGGGGTCGACGATCGAGCGGGCGAGGTCGAGCCGGCCGCTGGAGGCTCGATCGACGGGCGCGCCCCCGAGCACCTGCGGCAGCCGCCGCTCCACCTTCTCGCCACGACTCGCCGGATTGCCCCGCAGGAAGACCTGGCCATCGACGGGCGTCGGGAGATCGAGGAGCACCATCGCCCGCGGGGGCCCTCCAGCCGCGGTTGCAAGATGCTTCGTCACCTCCTGCTTCCGGCGCCGGTGCTCCGTTGCCTCCGGCTGAAGGGCGAGCCGCATCGCATCGGCCCGCGGCGCCACGAGCGGTGATCCCTCGACGCCGAAGAGAGCGCGAAGCGACGCGAGCTCGGCCGGCTCGGCCGGCGTTGCCGCCGCACCGCCGGCCCAGTCGGGGGCGACGCGGGCCACGAGCCGGGCATAAGCCTCGGCGAGCTGCCGCAGCGCGGTCGGCCGTGCCGACACGAGCTCGGCGCGGACAAGCGGATTGATCGTGGTCGGAGCCGGCGATTCGCCCCATCCTGCAACGAGCGCCTCGAGCCGCGGGCCGATCTCGGCGTCGGGCAGCCCACGGAGCACCGCCCACGGCCCGAGGACTGGATCGGTGGCCTCGGCCTTGGAGACGAGCCGCGTGAGCCGGTCGATGAGGAGCTGCTCGAGCTCGTAGCCGTCGGCCATCCGGGGTGGTCGGCGGTCGGCGGCTCGGGCTGCCGGTCGCGCCGTCTCGAGAAAATAGTCGGCGGCGTGGGCCACGGCGTCGCGCGTCGCCCGCGCGTGCACGGCCGCCTCGTGGTCGGTGATGGCCTGCTGCAACTCGCCGAGCTTCTTCGCGAAGGCCTCGGCCTCCGGCCCGGGGGGCGGGTCGCCGATCACCGGCAGCTCCTCGGGGATGTGGCTGCTCGCGAAGACGCCGTAGAGCGCGTAGTAGTCGGCCGTGGAGATCGGCTCGTATTTATGGTCGTGGCAGCGAGCGCAGGCGGCCGTGAGCCCCATCAGGCCGCGGGTGACGAGGTCGATCCGGTCGTCGATGATGTCGTGGGGATTGCCGAGGAACGTGCGGCCTACGGTGAGGAAGCCGAGCGCGGCGAGGTCCTCCCGCGGCACCGGCGGTGCGATCTCGTCGGCGGCGAGTTGCAGCGTCACGAAGCGGTCGTAGGGCAGATCGGCGTGCAGCGACCGCACGACCCAATCGCGATAGGTCCAGGCGAATGGATAGAGCGGTGACTGCGCGTCGAACGCGTAACCCATCGTGTCGGCATAGCGGGCGAGGTCGAGCCACTTCCGCGCCCAGTGCTCGGCGTGCTCCCGCGACGCGAGCAGCCGCTCCACGAGCGCGTGGTAGGCCTCCTCCGACGGACTCGCACAGAATGCATCAGCTTCAGCAGCCGATGGCGGCAGGCCGGTGAGATCATAGAACAGCCGGCGGACGAGATCGCGGGGTGTGGCCGCGGGCGACGGCGCGATCCCGGCGGTGGTGAGGCCCGCCGCGACAAAGCGGTCGATCGGTGCCGCCTGCCACGCTCCTCGCAGGTCGGCCGGGAACGCGGGAGCGAGTTCGGGCGCCGTGTGCCGCGCGGGCGGCGTGAACGCCCAGTGCGATGTGCGGGCCGTGGCGATCCGCTGGGCCATCTCTTCGGCGCGGCTCGGCGGCGGGGCGTTGTCGTCGCCGCCCGGACCGGTCCACGGTGCCCCGGAGGCCACCCACGACTCGAGCACACCGATCTCATCGTCGGTGAGTTTGCCGGTGGGCGGCATGCCCACTTCGCCTGCGTGGCGCACCACCGCGATCAACCGGCTCTTCGCCGCGTCGCCGGGCACGACGACGGGGCCGGTGTCGCTTCCCTGGAGGAGCGCCCGCCGGCTGTCGAGCCGCAAGCCCGCCTCGGCAACCTTTTCTCCGTGGCACTCCTGGCACTTCGCCACGAGCAGCGGCCGCACCCGATTCTCGAAGTCGCGGGCGGCGTCCGCCCGAGTGATCCCGGGGGCGAACACCGCGACTGTCGCCGCGAGGCGCACGAGATGGGGGAGGGCTGCCCGCATCGAGGCTGCTCCGGTGTCGGCCCGAGGTGAGTGGGAGTGGGCGATCTAGGTCTCTCTACTTTACGAAACCAGAATTCGCAACGCCCAGGGAGCGATTTTTAGGCCTTTTGGCCCTGGAATTCGTGCCAATATCTCACGGATCTCGGCCAGTTCTTTCTGGGCTGCCGCGCACTGCATTTTCTAATCGGCGTTCACGGGAGCCTGAGTTGATCGAACCACAGGAAGCGGCGAGACTTGGGCGAGGTGTCATGACGGGCCTGGGGAGCGCCATCCAGCAATCAGCGAACGCTTCGCGGGTCCGCTGAATCACGAGTTCTGCCATCAGGTCAAACACGATTTGGAGACTCGATCATGAGAAACGCGACATGCATCCTCACCAGCTCGCTCGTCGTGCTCCTCTTGCGCGTGTCGCAGGCATATGCCACTCCTCCTTTGGTCGGCAAGTGGGTCAATGTCGATGGGAACACGAACTCGATCACGCGGCTGGAGGTAACGGAGGAAGCTGACGGGTGGGTCATTCGCGCGTGGGGAAAGTGCGGTCCACCCGACTGCGATTGGGGCACGGTGCCGCTGCACATGGCTGTCGACAGCGACGGGCCTGACAAACCGGTCGATGTTCAGAGACTCAAGCATGGTGTCGCGTATTGGGACCACAAAAAAGCCGACATTCGTACCTTCATGACGTTGCAGGTTCGGGACAGCGAGTTGGTTGTCGAAAGTTTTGACGTGTTTGGGAAAGCGTCCGGGCGGCCCAAGGAAATGCATCACTTCCGAGCGAAGGACTCGTTCAAGAAGGCAGAGTGACTGCCCGCAGAACCAGGCGCTGGACCAGACGGCGGCTTGCGTCCAGCGGCGAACCTGAGTCCGTCGCCCGCCGCTGCTGAGCGAGTACGACCGGGCAATCTCCGAGCGGCGTGCGGCGATGATCGGCGCTTTGGCCTATCTCCTGGTTGTGGGGAGTGATTAGCCCGTAAAAGCAGAAAGCCCCGGAACCACTTGGTTGCCGAGGCTCCCTGCCAAAGGGTAGTGGGCGATATAGGACTCGAACCTATGACCCCTAGCTTGTCGAGCTAGTGCTCTAACCAACTGAGCTAATCGCCCTGCAGGCCGAAGATGTTGAGTCTCCCGCCGAATATCGGGGGAGTCAAGCGAACCTGCCGTGTCATGCTTCCTGGCGGCCTTGCCCGGCCTGCACGAGCGCGGATACTGTGCCGGTCGTGCCAGAAACGCCGCGAATCGACCGCGGCCTCAAGATCGCCCCCTCAAGGCCCCCGCATCATGCCCAGCGTCCGCCTGCCCGACGGTGCCGTCCGCGAGTTTGCTTCGGGCGCGCGGCTTTTCGACGTCGTCGCCGAGATCATGCCCGGCGCCGCCGCCGGCAAGGGGAAGAAAGGCAAGCCGATCGCGGCCCTGCTCGACGGCAAGGCCGTGGGGCTCGATGCGATGCTTCCAGCCGAAGGCACGCCCGCGCTCGAGGTGCTCTTCAAGGGTGACCCCCGCGCCCTCCCGGTGATGCGCCACTCGGCGGCCCACGTGATGGCCCGCGCGGTGATGCGGCTCTTCGACGGCGTGGAACTCGCCTTCGGGCCGACCGTCGGCGCCGGCTTCTATTACGACATGCGGGCCAGCCGGCCGATCACCGACGAAGACCTCCCGAAAATCGAGGAGGAGATGCGGCGGATCATCGCCGCAGACGAGGCGTTCGAGCGGGTGGAGGTGCAGCGCGGCAAGGCGGTGGAGATCGTCCGCGGCCTGAACCAGCCCTTGAAGGCCGAGCACATCGAAACGGGCCTCGCCGACCACCCCACGCTGTCGTTTTATCGCCAGGGAGAGTTCGTCGATCTCTGCCGCGGGCCGCACGTGCCGAGCCCGGGATGCATCGGCGCCTTCAAGCTCACGAACATCGCCGGCGCCTACTGGAAGGGCGATGCCAACAACGCCCAGCTCCAGCGGCTCTACGGCACGGCCTGGTTCTCCCAGGAGGATCTCGACGCGCACCTGGCGGCGCTCGAAGAGGCCCGCCGGCGCGATCACCGCGTGCTCGGCAAGCAGCTCGACCTCTTCACGACGAGCCCGCTCGTGGGCTCGGGGCTCGTGCTCTGGATGCCGAAGGGGGCCACGCTCCGCAGCACGCTCGAGAGCTTCGTCCGCGAGGAGCTCGCGGCCCGCGGCTACCAGCCGGTCTACACGCCGCACATCGGCAAGGTCGATCTCTACAAGATCTCCGGCCACTATCCCTACTACGCCGACAGCCAGTTCAAGCCGATCGTGATGGCGGAAGACGAGCAGTATCTCTTGAAGCCGATGAACTGTCCGCACCACACGATGATCTACAAGGCGCGGCCCCACAGCTACAAGGATCTGCCGCTCAGGCTCGCCGAGTTCGGCACCGTCTACCGCTACGAGCAGTCGGGCGAGCTTGGCGGCATGACGCGCGTCCGTGGCTTCACGCAGGACGATGCGCATATCTTCTGCGCGCCGGAGCAGGTGGAGCAGGAGGTGGAGGGCTGCATCGACTTCACGCTCAAGGTCCTCGAAAGCCTCGCCTTCGACAACTTCCGCGTGCGGCTCGGCTTCCGCGATCCGAAAAGCGACAAATACGTCGGACCGCCGGAGCGGTGGGACGAGGCGGAGGCGGCGATCGAGCGGGTGGCGCGGCGGATGAACCTGCCGGGCTGCGAGCCGGAGCCGGGCGAGGCCGCCTTCTACGGCCCGAAGATCGACTTCGTGGTGAACGACTCGCTCGGCCGCGAGTGGCAGCTCGGCACCGTGCAGCTCGACTACAACCT
>CAZDTC010000115.1:0-6782 GCA_964508125.1 uncultured Candidatus Kuenenia sp. | reverse complement strand
GAGCTCCGTGACGTCGACATCCCGATCGCCCCGAAGCCGGCGGCGCCACCCACCCGCCCAACGCCTCTCCCTCCTCCCCCCATGGCCCCGCCCGCCCCACCCCGCGGCGGCATCCCCGCCCGGCCGCTGGCGTTTGCCACGCTCGCGGCCGGAAATCTCACGGCTCCGCAGCGGCCGTGATGCGAAGCGAATGACGATTGTCGGCATGCCGTGTGCGTTGGCATACTGACGGTTGTATGCGAGCAAAGCGGTGGGTGAGAGCGTCGAAGTCGTGCCACCGGCGTTGTAGCGCGCTGGCGGTACTGGTGCTGTGCGTCGCCTCGGCATGTGCCGCGGCCTTCGCCAATCAGGCCGGCGCGAAGGCTCGGCAGCGGCCGGCGAACCCGCCCGAGCTCAAGCGGCTCGAGACGCGGATGGAGGAGGTGCGCGAGTCGTTCCTCCGCGATACGAACCAGCTCATCAAGCAGTTCGAGGACATCGGGCAGTACGACCGGGCCAAGGTGCTTCTCGACGCGCTCGCCAAGCTCGATCCACAGAACGAGCAGGTGAAGACCAGGCTCGCCGAGATCAACGACCAGATCCTGAACGCCGACGGGTTCGAAGTGAACCTGGTGCTGGGGAGGGCGTGGCAGCCCGTGGGCAGGGTGGAGCGGAGCCGGACGCTGCGGATCCGCGTTTCAGGCGAATACAAGATTGTCGCCAACCTCGAGGCGGGCCCGGACGGAGCTCCGAGCAGCGACCCGGCCGAAGACCTGATCCCGCACGTGTCCTTCGGGGCGGTGATGGGAGTGATCGCCGATGCCGACTCGGCTCAGCGCTCCGACGACCGGCAGCCGCGGCCCTTCACGGCCGGGGGCAGTTATGAAAAGCCGGCCGAACGCGACGACGTGCTCTTCCTCAAGGTAAGCGTGCCCCCCGGGGCGAAGTGCACGGGCAAGCTGACGGCGCTCGTGAGCGGGGCCGCGAAGCCCTGACGCATGGAATTCCACGGCTTCACCACCGGCCTGGCCATCATTACCGGCGGCATCGTGGCCGCGATCTGCCTCGTGGCCGCGGTGCGGTCGATCTTCGCGAAGGAGATGCTGCAGCAGGCCCACGACATCACCGGCAACCTGCTCTCCGTGGTGGGCACGCTCTATGCCGTGCTGCTCGGCCTGATCGTCGTCGACAGCCTCGTGCATTTCGAGCACGCGGTCGACGTCGTCCAGAAGGAATCCAACACCCTCGCCGACATCTTTCTCCTGGCGGGCAGGTTGCCCGCTGCCCCGCGGGAGCGGGTTCAAGAGACGTGCAAGGCCTACGCCCACAGGGTGGTCGAAGACGAGTGGGCGCAGATGGCGCGCGGGCAGGCCAGCATGGAGGCACGTAAACTCGCCTTTGAGTTGGTGAAGAGCCTCGACGGCTTCGAGCCGGCGACCGAGTCGGAGAAGGCGGTCTTCCCGATGCTCCTCGAGCAGATGCGCGAGCTCTGGGACTACCGGCGGGAGCGGATCGGCACGGCGCAATTCGGCGTGCCGGCGGTCGAATGGTTCGTGCTCATCGTGGGGGGTGCAGTCACGGTGCTCTTCGCGGGACTGTTCCGTACGCAGAGCGTGAGCCTGCAGCGGTTCCTGACGGCGTTGGCGGCGCTCCTCATCGGGCTCAATCTCTATCTCGTATCACTGTTCGGCTATCCATTCGCGGGCGAACTCACGGTGTCGAGCCGGCCGTTCCAGGTGGACATCGCGATCTTCGAGGGCCACTACGAGGACGTACCGCTGCAGGAACGGGAGCGACCCGCGCAGTAGGGCGGCGTCGGCGCGGTAGAATCTGGCCGCCTGTTCGGGCCCGTAGCTCAGTGGTTAGAGCAGGGGACTCATAATCCCTTGGTCGTGTGTTCGAATCACACCGGGCCTAGTTGTTTTTTGCTGGTCGGAGGGGTCGCTGTTGCGCGAAGTGTTGCCGATTGGTGAGGCGATACCCCCATTGCGATAGAATCCTGGGCGGGCAACCGGCCGCAGGCTTGGATTCCCAAGGAGCACGAACATGGCGACTGTTTCCTACCCGCATATCGAATTGAGCGCTGACGGTGTGCCGTATCTCGAAGGCACGCGCACCAAAGTCGTTGAGATTGCCCTCGACAGCCTCGCCCATCACTGGGACGCGGAAGAGATTCAGCGTCAGCATCCACACCTGACGATGGGACAGATTCATGCCGCCTTAGCGTATTACCACGACCACCGCGAGGCTCTTGATACTGCCATCGCCCAGCAACTGACGGATGTTGAACGCATCGCAGGCCAACAGCAGCCCTCGCTGCTGCACGAGAAACTGAAGCGTGTGGGGCGGCCGTGAGCCTCCGACTGTATTTCGACCACCACGTGCCACGGGCGATCGCGGTCGGCGTGCGGCAGCAGGGCATCGACGTGCTGACCACGGAAGCGGACGGCACGGCCGATCGTGACGACGAGTTCCTCCTGCAACGAGCGACGGACCTCGGTCGCGTCGTATTCACACAAGATCGGGATTTCCTGGTGCTGGCTGCGGACTGACAGCAGGCCCGACGGGAGTTCCCCGGCATGGTGTACGCCCACCAGTTGCGGATCACCATCGGCGCGGCACTCCATGATCTCGTCCTGATCGCCTCACTCATGAATCCCGACGACATTCGCAATCGGGTCGAGTTTCTGCCGCTCTGAGATACTACCGAGTATCATGTCGCCCGGAAGCCGGATGCCTCTGTTTGGGCTGGATCCCCGGCGATTCGAAGCCTGCTGGTGGGCTTCGTGGCGATCCACTGGGAACAGACGTGGCCGGCGTCGTGGAATGTGGGGGTCCGATGACGACCGCGATCGTCTTTTTGTTCCTCGCCTTGAGTGCGATGCAGGCTTCAGGCGACGGCGATCCGACGCTCGCCGATGTCGTCAGCGCTCATGAGGCGGCGCTCGGTTCGATTCACAAGATCGAACTCACGATGCGCCATGACAACCGCTACTTTGCCTCAGGAAAACCGTTATTGGAGCCCGACTCGTGGACAGGGCATTGGGCCAAGGATGGCTCGACACAGCGTATGCGCTTTCGCACGGAACCAGCCGTTCGCAGCGACGGCTTACCGGATGGGATCTATGACCTTCTCGCCGACGATCGCGAGGTCCGAATGCTGCAGAACTGGGATCCGGATGCCCCGCAGAAGATCACCCCACTCAATCAGGGTTCGTTGAGTGCCCAGATCAGCCCACGCGACCGGGGCTCGCCGTTCGTCGTGAATCCAGAGAAACACCTCTTGTGGCGGTTTGACTTCGATGTCGTTGGCGAAAGTTGGTCTCTGGGGGATCTGGTTCGCGAATCGGGCGTGGCGGAACTGGCCGGCAAGGTAGATATCGACGGACACCCAACGTGGCATATCCGCGTCCTTGACCCCAAGTCTGGTGGGACCGTCATGCCGGGATTTGGCTTCGACATCTTCGTCGATCCGGCGGTGAATTTCTTCGTGCGAAGGGTGATCGAGCATCATCGGGACATCAAGCAGGAGATCAACGGAGTCGAGGAGACCTACCAGATCGACGTCACGCGCAACGTGACCACCTTCCATGATGCGGGGGGCGGTGTTTTCGTTCCCACGTCGATGAAGTTTCGGGCTGTTTCAGGCTCATCTGATCGGAGGGAAATGGTATGTGAGACCTCGGTGACCGACCTCAAGGTCAACGAGGATTTGTCCCCCGGCGCGCTCGATTTCCGATTCCCCGAAGATGCCTTGGTGATCTACTCGCCGCCGCTCTCGCCGACCCGTCAGCGGGTCGTCTTGTGGGGGCCCGACAACCTGCCGCGGAAGGAAATCACGAACATGCACGACATTCCCGGCTTCGAGGCGGCCCTGAGGCAGTCGGACTTGGACGCGACTCGTCGACCCGTCGGTCGAGATGCAAAGTGAATCCGCGTCGGCCCATGCTGAAGCTCGGGTCACCCCCCGCTCCGGCGCCGCATCGGGCATCAGGGCTTGAGTCCAAGTTCTGTTGCGCGATCTGTTGCGCATCGCCGCGCCGAACAGGCATTTTGGCCCCCGCCCTGCTCTCCCGGAAATGCGTTTCGGCCGGGATTGGCGTACAGTCAGAACACTATGAGGACCGGCGGTCCGGACTCATAATCCCCTGGTCGTGTGTTCGAAGCACACCGGGCCCAGTTGATTTTGGTGAATTTGGGAGACGACAAAGTCCCACGCCCAAACTCGGGCGGGTTTGGGAGAGCATGAGCCTTGGATCGGGATCGGATCCGAAGGGAGCCTGATCCAAGGGAGAGCCGGTCCGAGAGGAGGGCAAGATGGACGACCGCACGAACTTCTTCGTCGGTTGGGGAACACTCGCACTCATCAATGCGGGGCTGGCCCAGGGCAAGGGAAGGAGCGGTCTTGTCTGGTGCCTGCTCTCGCTCTTGCTCGGCCCGATCGCGACCTTCCTGACCTAGGCCTTGCGCAAGAACTCGGTGCCGACAAGGCCGGCGACGAGGCCAGCTTCATCACCGGCAGCTACCCCGTGGACGGCGGCACATTCACGCCGCGTTAGACGATGTCACAAAATCCGTCTTCATTCGTTTCTCATTCGAGCACTTAGCCCTGAATGCCCTGCAGCGCGTCGAGCTGTCTGCCGGCGGCGTCGACCTCCGCCTGCTTCGCGGTCACGACCGCCCGCTTCTCCACGCTCGCCTGCACCGCGTCGGCCAACGCCTTGGCGGTCGTCGCCAACTCGGCGTCGACCACCGGCAGCGCCGCCGTCAGGGCGGCGATGTCGGCCTTGTGCTTGTCGCCGGCCGCCAGCATGTCGACGATCGCCTTCTCCCAGGCCGCCTTCTCGGCCATCAAGGCGGCGAGCCCATCCTGCTCCTGCTTGAGCTGTGCCCGCTTGGCATCGAGCGCGGCGCCGAGGCCCGCCCGCGCCTGCTTGAGGGTGGCGTCGTCGGGCGCGGCTGCCAGGCCCGTGTCGATGCTCTTCGTCGATTCGTCGATCACCGCGATCGCCTGCAGTGACTTTTCGATGGCCCCCTGCGCAACGATGAGTTCACCGCCGCGCTTCTCGATCTGGCCGGTGAGCGCCTGCATTGCCTGCTCCTCCTGCGCGATGGCCGCCGTCAGGGAGGCGATCTGCTTCTGCATGCTGTCCTTCTTCGCGACGACGGCCTGCTGCGCCTGCTCGCTGACCTGCCGCATGGCCTCCGTCTGGGCGAGGTCCGCCTCCGCCTGCCCGAGCGCCTGCTCGCGTTCGGCGAGCACCGTGGCGAGGCCGACGTAGTTCGACTGAAACACCACCTCGGCGAGCCAGTGGGCGTGGGCCGCGGCGGCCTGGTCGAGTTGGGCCTTGAGCGCATCGGCCTGGGCGGCCGCCTGCTGGTGCTTCGTCGTGGCGGCGGCGACCGTGGCGTCGGTCTGCGCCAACTTCTGCCCGGCCACATCGACGACGATCTTGGCCTGGTCGCGCGGCCCGGTGACTGTCGCGACCTGCTGCTCCGCCTGCGTGATTGCCGCGGCGCGTTTGTCGAGTTCCGCCTTCTGGGACTCGCGACGTCCCTGCGCTTCAGCCTGCTTCGCCTGGGCGGCGACCAGGGCCTGGTTGGCCGCCTCCTTGGCAACGGCGTCCTCTCCGGCCGCCCCGACGGCAGCCGTCGCTGCCGCCACCTCCGCGCCCGCGGCCGCGATCTGCTGGTCGATCGCCGACAGCGCGGCGGCAGCCTCGGCGTGCGACTGCTTCACGGCTGCGACCACGGCGGTGGCGGCATCGACCTGCTTCTGGGCTTCTGCGAGCGGGCCGTCGGCGGCCGTCTTGGCCGCGAGGGCGGCCTCACGCTCCTGGCCGGCCGCTGCCAGCTCGGTGGCCGCGGCCGTGACGGCCTGCGTGGCCTCGGCGAGTTTTGCCTGCCGGGCTGCCACCTCGCGGTCGGCCGCCGCGACGCGGTCGGCCAGCGCCACAGGATTGGCATCGAGGGTGCCCGCGCGGGCGCCGTCGGCGGCGTTCCACACGCGGATCTCTCCGGTCCAATCCCCCGCGATGAGGCGATTGGTCTCGTCGCAGTACGACGCCGCGAGGCCCATATCGGCTCCGGCCTCGAACGACCGCTCCTCCGTGCCGTCGGCCTTCCAGAGTTTCGGCACCTTGTCGCGGCCCGTGGAGACGAGCCGGCCGTCGCGCGTGAACTCGAGGGCCGCCACGCCGCCGTGCGCGCCCCAGGCTTTCACCTGGGCCCCGTTCTCGAGCTCCCAGAGCCGGATCTGGCCGTCGTCGCAGGCGGTCGCGAGCAGGTTGGAATCGCCGCGCCAGGCCAGGCTCGTCACGCTCGCCGGGTGCGACTGGAGCGCGAGGAAGTCGCGGCCCGTCGCGGCCTCCCAGATGATCACGCCCCCTGCGCGATCGGCCGTCGCCAGCAGCACTCCGTCGGGGCTGAAGGCGGCAGCGGTGATCCAGTCGGTGTGCTTCGTGAGGTCGTGGAGCTTCTGGCCGGTCTCGAGCGACCAGATGCGCGCCACCTTCTGTGGCCCGCCCAGCGCCACCAGCCGCTGGTCGGGGCTGATGTCTGCGGCCAGCACGACGTCGAGCTCGTCACCGAGCGTGCGGATCCGCCGGCCGTTCTTGAGACTCCACACGGCGACGCGGCCGCTCGCAGCCCCCACGCCGCCGCCGGCGAGCACGAGACCGCCGCCGGCGCTGAACCGGACGACGTGCGGCCGACCCTCCGGAAAGGGCAGCACGCCGGCCAGCGCCAGGGAATCGGTGCGGTAGAGCAGCACCTGCTTCTGGCCGCAGACGGCCGCGAGCGGC
>CAZDTC010000114.1:0-6807 GCA_964508125.1 uncultured Candidatus Kuenenia sp. | reverse complement strand
GCCACCGTCACCGCGCTCGTGGACAGGGCGTTGGCATTGGTCAACCGCAGCGTGCCCTGCTGCACGTCCGTGGAGCCCGTGTAGGTGTTTGCACCGTCGAACACCACCGTGCCGCCGCCCGTCTTCGTGACGCTCGCGGCGATCACGATCGAGCGATAGCCCTGCTGAAACTGCGTGCTCGTGCCGCTGGCCACGTTGAGCACGATGTTCGGCGCCGTCAGCGTGGCCAGGAATGCATTGAACTCCGCCTGGTTGAAGGGTGTGGCGGGCACGCCGCCGCCGACCACTGCCGAGCGGAAGCCGTCGCTGTTGACCCACGGTTGGAGATCGGCGAAGTCGACCTTGTCGTCGCCATTGAAGTCGCCGACCGTGAAAGCCCGATTGCCGGCGGCGGGCAAGTAGTTGTCGCGCATGATGCGGAAGTCGGCGAAGTCGACGACGCCGTTCAGATCGGCATCGGCCTGGATCGGCAGCGCGGGCACGATCCGCCCCGCGAGCGAGGCCGGGGCCGCGTAGTCGAGGAACTGCTCGAGGATCTGCACGTCCTTCCAGTCGACGATGTCGTTGCCGTTCATGTCGTATTTGAGGTCGGCCACGTTCAACTTCACGTTGGAGGCGCTGCCGCTTGTCACCTGCGGCTTGAAGAGGGCGATGTCGGCGGGCGTGACGGCGTTGTCGCGGTTGAAGTCGCCCGGCTTGAAGGTGATGGCGCCGGCGACGGCGTTGGCTCCACCCTCGCGGTACAGGATCTGGGGCACCGTGAACGACCCGGCCGAGCCGGTGTAGACGATGTTGCGGGGCTGCAGTTGGTCGAAGATGAGATTGGCACTCGGCATCACCGCCGACCGTTCGCTCTTGGCGACGACCTTTGCGATCCGCCCTGCGCTGTCCATCCGATAAATGCCCGGAAACCGAAATTCGGGCTTCGACGCGCTCGCATTGTTGTAGAACGTGAAATACATGTCGGTGCCCGAGAACGCCACCGAGCCGATTCGCTGCAATGACATGTTCGCGTCGACTTCGAAAAAGTCGCGCAGTTGTTGGGCCGACAGGGCGATCGTCCGTGGGCCGACCGACGTGCCGTCATACGTCACGAAATCGACCCCGCCGTCATTTCCGGTGCTGCCGCCGCCACCGAAGAAGATGCGGTCGATCCCACCCGTCGTCAGCACCCCGGGCTCGGTTTGGACCATTGCTCCCGGGACGAGTGGCTGCGACGAGCCGGAGAGCGCTCCCATCGTCCAGAGGCCCTGCAGTTGGACGCTGCCGGTATCGTTGACGAAGTAGACGCTCTGCCCATTGCCGCTCCAGGCCACCCGGCCTCTGACGCTTGTGGCGGTGGAAGCATCCGCGCCGACCGCAATCTGCATATCCCGGAGAGTCGCACGGGTCGAGAACACGTCCGTGCCTGGGCCTGCCGGATCGGCTACCTGAAGGTTGAAGGCATACAGGCGCTTGGTCGCCGCAGGAGCTAATGGATTTGAGCCATCCGGCTGCGGGGCACGGGTCACCACCGTGTCGGTGACGATCGCAGTTTGGTATGCGCCAGTTGCTCCGATCGGCAACGGATTGAGCATGATGCCGATCGCGGTGCCGTTCGCACTGGCCGAGAGAGAATTGTCGTTGTCTCGGTAATACCTGGCGAGCGCGGTCGTATACACCAGGGGTAGAACCGTCTGGCTCCCCGAGCTGACACCAGACACCCTTACGAATGCTTCGGAATCATTCTGCGTCAGATATGCCGCATCGGACGTCGGGTCGTATCCGAACGCGCGGAGCGTTTTTCCCGTGAACACCAGGCGGCTCAACTGGTCCTGAGCGGTCGCGTTCGTCCCGCCGATCCGGATCAAAGCCGCCAAGCAGGCAGCCATGATGAACGGCAGTGATCGTAGTCCGCAAACAGGGCGGCCCATGGTTCACTCCAAATAGTTGGATTGACCGATCTCGAAGTATCCGATGCTGTTGTCGACGTAAAGCCGCATCTGGCCACGACCACCGCGCAGGGCCGAGTGAGGGTAGAGTCGCCTGGCCTGGGGAATGGTGCCAAACGTTCCACGAAAACCGCTGAGGCCGGCACAGACATCGGTGTTGTCCCAGACCCAGGAGTCTGATTGGGGTCTGCCCTGCGAGTCGCGGGTTCTGTTGGGCGGATCAGCGTCGGAGCTTTTGTACGTGACGTTGAATGCGTAGGTGTTTTCGTTGCGGCGCAATTGCGGGTTGGTGCAGACCGACGCACCGCTCGCATCCCTCGGCACCTCGTCAGGCTGCGAGGGGCAAATCCAGCCCGCCGAACCGTTTTCCATGTATGTGGTGAGCAGGGCCTGAAGGCCGAACTTCTCGGGCTCGGCCCCGGGGTCGCCAGGGGTCTTGAGCCCGGGCCGCATCCGGTATCCCCACCCACCGAGATCATACCCTGTTGGCAGCGTCATGCGCTTGCGCTGGATGCGCTTGACGTCGCGGAACATCTGCGTGGCCAGGCCGATCTGCTTGAGATTGTTCGTGCAGCTCGTGCGCCGCGACGACTCACGCACCATCTGCACGGCCGGCAGCAGGAGCGCCATCAGGACGCCGATGATCGCAATCACGACGAGCAGTTCGACGAGCGTGAAGCCGCGGGCGAGAGAAGGGCCGGCCGTAACGGTTTGTGGCCGCAAGCGGCCGGCTCGAGCATCGAGAAAAACGATGCGTTTCATCTGCAACACCGGGTGGTTTTGTCCCACTATAGCCGTTCCGAAGGGAGGCCCCCAGCCACCGGCGTTCCGCGGCCTGCGCCACGTTTTTTAGGAATCAATTCACAGAAAAAAGGAGCCCATCTGTTTTTTTGTGAATGAGGAAGTGGCCCCCCGACTTCTCCGTGACGGGCGATTCAGGGTTTATTTTCCGCAGTCTCCGCACTGTTTCCAGGTTTACGGGTCATGAAGGCATGCGTTTTGCTGCGTAGAAGCAGGTTCGTAAAAGGCGGGTTGATCGCGATCTCCTGCAACAAAAAGGAAAGGTAGTTCTCCGCATGACAGTTGTACGTGTCCTCATCGCCATCGTAGCGACGGTTTTCCTTGGTGTCCGTTCGGTTCCCGCTCAGACCTCGGTCGCATTGTGGGAGATGCGTGTTCCTTTCCCGACGGGAACGGGCTTGGTTCCCACAGGAACAAGCTACCTGCCGCCAAACCAGACGGGCACCAATCAATGGCCCACCACCGGTGCACCCTACCCGGCCGGCACGCCGACGAACGGCGCTCTCGCCGGTAACTCGTCGGCCATCCTTTCGGCGGGCAAATTGCTCACCGCCTCCACATATACCTCGCCCGCTGGCAACGGCTCGCAGTATTCGTTCTCGAGCAACAACTGGTCGCCTGGCGACTACTACCAGGTCATGCTGCCGACGACCGGGTACACCGGTCTCAGTGTGAGTTGGGATCAGGCGCGAAGTTCGACGGGGCCGGCGGCGTTCAAGCTGCAAATGAGCACGAACGGAACCTCGTTCACTGACCTTCTTTCCTACAGCGTGCTGCAATCGGGGGGCGGTGGCGCTCCGGGCACTTGGACGAGCGGAAGTTACAACTCCCTCTATACAAACACGTTTTCGCTGCCCGTGTCGGCGAACAATCAGGCCAACCTGTACTTGCGATTCACAAACAGCGAGGCGGTAGCATCTAGCGCGTCTGGCTCGAATCGGATCGACAACATCTCAGTCACCGCGGTTCCTGAGCCGTCGACATTCGCCCTGGTGGTTTTGGGCATCGGATTCGGTGGGATGGTTCTGAGACGGCGTTCGGCGAACTGAAGAACCGGGGCCCGCAGTGGTGTTGCGGAAAGGTATGGATCGGCGGCGTGAGGCTTAGTCCGAGAGGTTGGAAATGACCGCGATGCGTCTGGTTTTTTTTGCTCGGTGCGCCCTCCCATGGTGCGTCGTTGCAGCCACGAGCTCGACTGCGGCTTGGGCGCAGTTCACGCCGGGCAGGATCGTCGTGTCGCAGTATGGCGACGGGACCACTTCCGGAACCGTGCCGATCACACTCCGCGAATTCACGACCGGCGGGGCCGCCACGGGGTGGCAGGTGGCGTTGCCGACCGTGGGCTCTGGATCGAACCGCCCGATCGTCGGTTCGATCTCGAACACGGGAATCGGTCTTCTGAAACAGTCTGCCGACGGTCGATTTCTATCGCTCATCGGTTCCGGCACCGCGGCATCCACCCTGACCATCGCCCGAATCGACAACGCGGGCGTGGTCGATTCGACGACTGGATTCAGCATCGCCGGGGGTGGCGGCCCCACGCCGCGGGCGGCCATCACGAGCACCGGCACCGATTTCTGGTGGAGCGCCTCCACCGGCAACAACGACACCGCCGGGATTCGTTACTTGACGCTCGGTGGCACAACGACGGGCGTCTGGATGGCGCAGGGCACCGGTGGCAGTTCGACGACGCCCGGCGGGCCGAACCCGGTGCCGCTCAACGCCAGGTCCATCGGCATCTTTGGCGGACAGCTCTACGGCTCGGCAAACGTGGCGGTTGGCAGCGGTGTGAACGCCTATAGTTTTCGCGGTGTCTACAACGTGGGGACGGGGCTGCCCACCATTGCCAACCAGCTTGGCTCGATCATCGTGGGCGGTGGCACGAGCAACTCCGGCCGGATCGACGGTGCCTGGGACTTTTTCATCGCCGATTCGAGCACGATCTACGTCGCCGATGACGACACGACAGCCCCCGCGACCGGCGGCCTGCAGAAGTGGCTCTTGAGCAGCGGATCTTGGTCGAAGGCGTGGACGGCCGTGCCAGCCGGCACGATTGGACTGCGCGGCCTCACGGGCATCGTGACCGGCAGTTCCGTGCAACTCTTCGGCATCACGGCCGTGTCGACGGGCAGCGCAGCAAATTCGCTCGTCGCGCTCGTCGACACCCTTGCCGGAACGAGCGCCCCGTCGTTCACGACGCTCGCGACGGCCGACACGAACTACGTGTTCCGCGGTGTTGCCATCGCGCCCGTGCCCGAGCCGGCGACCGTGGGCATCGGCCTCTCCGGGCTCGCCGCGCTTGCCGTGGCCCGCCGAATCCGGCGGCGACGGGCGGCCTGATCCGCCGCGGTCATCTCGAACGATTACCGCCGCTTACTTCCCAGCGGCTGCGTCGAGCCCGGGAATCGCCGGCGGCCGAACACGCCGCTTCGGCTCCTCGAGGCTCTTGAGAAATGCCGTGAGGTCGGCGAGATCCTGCTTGTTGAGCCCGAGCGGCTTCAGTCGCGGCGACTTCACGGGGAAGTTGGGGTCGCTCTCCTGCCCTGCCTTTCGCGCGATCGTGGGCATGCCCGCGTTGTAGAGCGTGAGCGCCACGTCGAGCTCGAACAGGCCGTTGTGCATCAGCGGAGCTGTGGCCGTCACGTCGCGGAGCGACGGCGTGCGGAATTTGCCCGTGTCGGTCGGCACGCCCGTCACCTTCACGCGGCCGAGATCTTCGAAGGGCCGGCCGTAGTTGGAGAGCCCGAGGTCGTGGAACCCGCCGTCGGAAAACTCGGGGCCGTTGTGGCAATTGATGCAGCGAGCCTCGCGGCGGAAGAGGTCGAGGCCGAGGATCGCGTCGTCGGGGAGTGCCTCGCGGTTGCCCTTCATGAAGGCGTCGAACCGGGAGCCGCCCCCCACGACCGTCCGCTCGAAGCAGGCGATGGCGGCCGCCGCCCGGTCGATGTCGACGGCGTCGTCGCCGAAGGCGTCGCGGAACAGCGCGCGATATTCCGGCTCCGCCTCCAGCACCTGCTTCACCTGCCCGGGATCGGACCGCATCTCGTCGGGATTGGCGAGCACCGCCTTGGCCTGCTCCTCGAGCGACGCGGCCCGGCCGTCCCAGAAGAGATGCTTCTGGAAGGCGGCATTGCGGATGGTGGGGGCATTGCGGGCCAGGTGCTTTCGCGAATGGCCGAAGCTCGTGGTGCGGCCGTCGGCCCAGCCGAGGTCGGGATCGTGACACGACGCGCAGGCCATCTGCCCGCTGCCGGAGAGCCGGGGGTCGAAGAAGAGCTTGCGGCCGAGGGCCTCCTTCGCGGGCGAGTGCGGGTTGTCGTCGGGGTGCGCGACCTTGGGCAAGAGCCCGATCTCCCGCCACTCGACGCCGGCATCGACATGGGGAGAGGGCCAGCCTGCCGGATCGCCCGCGTAGGTCTCCCGCAACTCGGCGGCGAGCCGCTGCCGATCAGCGGTCGATCGCTCAGGACGGGCCGGCAGTTCGGCCGCCGTCGCACCCCTCAGGCCGCAAACCGCGACAAACGCTATCGTCAGTGACAACCGGTTTCGTGTCATGAGGGCGAGATCCCCGTGGACCGGATTCCAGGAAAGACGGTGCCGGGCTGGATGGGTCAGAACCCGTCGTGAGAGCGAGTTGAGGATAGCCGGATACGCCGCCGCCTTCAAACGGTTCGGGCACTTCGAGCAGGAAACCTCTGCCGAGGGTTGCGGAGCCGCGGCGCGTGCGCTATCGTGCCTAACGCCGATAGTCTTGGCCGCACGGCCGCTCATCCGCATTCCTCACACCCGCCAGGAGAACTCCACATGAACCGGTTGCTTGCCGCCGCCAAGGCCCACTATGCAGCGAAGCGCGACGAGTCGATCGCCAACCTCGATGTCTACTTCAACAAGGCCGTGGGCATCGGCGAACACTCCGATCTGCAGGAAGAGATTCGGAAGTGGACCGACACGCTCGCGGCAGCGGTCGACTCTCTCGAAACGCTCGAACGATTCTTCACTGACGACGGCAAGCCCAAGAGCTGACGGCGAGCCGACGGCGCCATCCGGCCGCGATGCCCACCCCGAGCGCGGCGAG
>CAZDTC010000113.1:0-6858 GCA_964508125.1 uncultured Candidatus Kuenenia sp. | reverse complement strand
CGGTCCAGTTCCGTCCTGGCGGCAACTTTGTCGCCAGCGCGATGTGGGTCTGCTGCGAATCGTGCGGCACATGGCGGACGCGCGGGCCGCGCGGGCCGGTGCGTACGGCGGGCGCCGGGCCCGCCGCCCAATCGCCGAAGAGCGCCTCGGCACGGCGCACGAAGTCGCTCCAGTCGATCCGGCCGGCGATCGCGATGATCGTGCCGGCCGGGCGTACGTGCCCTGCGACGAATCCACGCACCGCGTCGAGGTCGATCGCCTCGACCTCGCCCGAGATGCCCTCGCTCGGCATGCCCCACGGGCTCGGATAGTGGAGCCGTCGGAGAGCCGACATCGTGCGATGAGCCGGGTCGTCTTCGGTGCCCGCGAGGTTTTGGAGCACCATCTGGCGGGCGCTTTCGAATTCGTCGTCGTCGAGCCGCGGCCTGCGGATGATGTCGGCGTAGATCGGCAGCGCCTCGGGAAGCTGCCGTGCCACCATGGCCCCGGCGAAGCTCGCATGGCTCGTGGAGACTGCCTGCGACCACTGCACACCCAAGCCTTCGAGCGACTCGACGATCTCGCGGCTCGTGCGGGGGCCGGCACCGCGGAGCATCATCTCGCCGGAGAGCGTCGCCAGGCCGCAGCGGCCCGGACTGTCATACACGGCGCCCGCGGGAGTGTGAAACGCGATCGAGGCCGACTCGAGCCCGGGCAACGACTCGCCCACGAGCACGATCCCGTTGTCGAGCGTGGCGGAGAAGAGAGACTGCTTCACAGGCAGCCGGCTTCGGCGACGAGGAACGCATCGGCCGGCCCGGCCTCACTGCAGGCCACCGCCCCGACCGGTTCTTCCGCCACGATCTTGTAGACCGTCTTCGCCTTACGGAAGCCCAATCCCTGGTAGAGCCTTACCGCGCGGGAATTGCTCGCCGTCACCTCGAGCGTGGCCTTGCGGAGCCCGTGGCCACGGAAGCCGGCCAGCGCCTGCTCGATCAGCGACGTTCCGAGGCCCCGGCCGCGGTGCCCGGGAACGACGCCGATGTTTTGGATCGAACCGCTGCCGTGCCGGTCGACCACGCCCTGGATGGTGCCGCACCACTCGAGATCGCCCGCCGCGTCGTTGCACACCACAAGCCAGGTGGCCGCGGCCAGAAATCCGGACTTCCCGCGAATCTCCTTCATGAGCCGGCGGCAGCCCTCGAGGTCGCCGAGGCAGGGAAACACCCGGGCGTCGATCTCGGAGCGGAACGAGCGAAACTTCGTCCGGGCATGCACGTCGAGGAGGGCCTCGTTCCACGCCACGAGCCGGTAGCCGGCGGGCATGGGCCGCGGGCCCCGCACCACGGCGAGATCGGCATCCATGCGGAACCGCTTGAAATAACAGGATTTCATGAAGGCTCCGGGCCCGGGACGGACGACGATCAACTGAAGGTAAGTATGCCTTGCGTTGCGGTCAACGCGCCGGTGGCCCCCCCGTTCGCACGGGAATCGCATTGCGGGCACGGACCGCATCGGGTACTCTTTTTTGAGGCTTCAAAATATGGATTTTGACGGTTCAAAACCGTTGTGGTTGGGTGGCGTGATGCTCAGGCGTCGCTGGCTAGGTTGCCTCGTCGCGGTTGGCCTCGTCGGCGTCGAGTCCCGAGCCGCCGACCGCACGGCGCCGCAGGTGCTGGCCACGACGACGGTCGTCGCCGATCTTGTGCGGCAGGTGGCGGGCGACCGCGTCGCCATCGACACGCTGATGGGGCCTGGCATCGATCCGCATGGCTACAAGGCCACGCCCCGCGACGCCGATCGGCTGGCCCGCGCGGATCTCGTGGTGGCGTCGGGCCTGCACCTCGAGGGGAAACTCGGCGAGCTGCTCGAGAAACTCGGCCGCCGCTCGCCCGTCGTCGCCGTTGCCGAGGCACTTCCGCGCGACCGACTCCTCGAGGTGGCCCCGGGACTTTTCGACCCCCACGTCTGGTTCGACGCCCGGCTGTGGAGCCGCGCGGCCCCCGCCGCCGCCGAGGCCCTCGCAACGCTCGATCCGGACGGCGCCGAAACGTATCGCGCGCGGGCCCGCGATTACGCTTCGCGACTCGAACGGCTCGACGCCGAACTCCGCTCATGTGTGGCCACCATTCCTGCCGACCGCCGCGTGCTCGTGACGGCACACGACGCCTTCCGCTACTTCGGCCGGGCCTATGGGATCGAAGTCGTCGGCGTGCAGGGCACGAGCACCGAGGGTGAAGCGGGCATCGCCGACATCAATCGGCTCGTCGACCTCATCGTGGCCCGCAAGCTGCCTGCCGTGTTCGTGGAGACGAGCGTCTCCGACCGCAACGTGCAGGCGATCCAGGAGGGCGCCCGGGCTCGCGGCCAGCAGGTGACGCTCGGCGGCCGGCTGTATTCCGATTCACTCGGCGGGCCGGGCAGCGGCGCCGAAACGCTCGAGGCGGTGCTGCGGGAAAACGTGGAAACGATCGTCGCAGCCCTCGCCGGAGGACCCTGATGGCCGCCGCTGATGCCGCTCCGGCGGTCGAGTTTCACGACGTGACCGTCGCCTACGGCCGGCGGCCCGTGCTTTGGAACATCGATCTCACCGTGCCGGCGCCGGGCCTGTTCGGGATCATCGGCCCCAACGGCGCCGGCAAGAGCACGCTCGTGAAGGCCGCGCTCGGCCTCGTGCCACTCGCCGGCGGCAGCGTGCGGCTCTTCGGCCGGCCGCTCGCCGAGGTCCGACGCCGGATCGGCTACGTGCCGCAGCGCGAGACGGTGGACTGGGACTTCCCGGTGAACGTGATGGACGTGGTGCTCATGGGCACCTACGGGCGGCTGGGATGGTTTCGCAGGCCAGGCGCCCGGGAGCGCGATGCGGCCCGGGCGGCGCTCGATCGCGTCGGGCTCGCCGATGTCGCCGGCCGTCAGATCGGGCGGCTCTCGGGCGGGCAGCAGCAGCGCGTGTTTCTCGCGCGGGCGCTCGCTCAGGACGCCGACCTTTATTTTCTCGACGAGCCGCTCGCCGGCGTGGATGCCCGCTCGCAGGAGCAGATTTTCCGCGTGCTCGACGACCTGCGGCGCTCTGGCCGGCTCGTGATCGTGGTGCACCACGACCTGCGGACTGCCGCCGACTGGTTTGATGGTGTGGCCCTCATCGACATGCGACTCGTGGCCGCGGGGCCGGTGGGCGAGGTGCTCACGCCCGAGAATCTGCGCCGCACCTACGCCGGCCCTCTCGACGTGCTCGACGAACTCGGCCGCGCGGTGGCCCGCGGAGGCCGCACGGCATGACAGGCTTCGCGGGCATCCCGCACAACACGCTCGTGGTGGCCGTGGCGGTGGCTGCGGTCGGGTTTGCGGCCGGCGTCGTCGGTTCATTCGGCGTGCTGCGGCGCCGTGCGCTCACGGGCGACGCGGCCGCCCACGCCACGCTTGCCGGCGTGGTGGTCGCGTTTCTCGCCACGGGGCGGCGCGATCTGCCCGCGCTTCTGCTCGGCGCGTTCGTGGCGGCCGTCGCGAGCCTCGGATGCCTCGTCCTCATCCGCCGTGCGACCCGCACCCGTGACGACGCAGCCACGGCGATCGTGCTCAGCGTGTCGTTCGGCCTCGGGATCGTGCTCCTCTCGGGGCTCTCGGCCCGGGGCGTGCCGGGGGCCGGCGGGCTCGAACACTTTCTCATGGGCCACACCGCCGCGCTCACGGCGGCCGATGCGCTCGCGCTCGGTGCCGCGTCGCTCGCTGCGGTGGTCGTCGTGTGGCTGGGGCTCAAGGAGGCGACGCTCGTCGCCTTCGATCCGGCGTTCGCGGCGGCGGCCGGCTGGCCCGTCGCGCTGATCGACTACGCGCTCGTGGCGCTCGTGGCGGGAATGGTGGTGGTGGGGCTGCCGGCGGCCGGGGCCGTGCTCGTGACGGCACTCGTCGTGATTCCGCCCGTGGCGGCCCGGCAGTGGGCCGAGCGCGTGCCCTCGATGCTCGTGCTTTCGGGAGTGATCGGGCTCGTGGCCGCGCTCGGCGGCGTCGCGGCGAGTGCCCTCGTGCCGCGCCTGGCGACCGGGCCGATGATCGTGATCGTTGCGGCGGCGCTCTTTGCCGTGTCGGTTCTCGTTGCGCCCGAGCGTGGCTGGCTCGCGCGGCGCCGGGCGGCCTCCGCCTGCCGGGCCGGATGAGGCGTGGCCATGGACGCCGATTTGTCACCCTGGCTCCCGCTCGCATCCTGGCTTCCAGTCAGCCCGATGCATGCCTGGGCGATCGCCACCGCGGCCGTGGTCGCGGCGGGCTGCGCGCTCGTGGGCACGCTGCTCGTGGTGCGGCGCATGAGCCTGCTCGGCGACGCGATCAGCCATGCCGTGCTGCCCGGGATCGTGGTCGCCGTGCTCGCGGGCGGCCGGCCTGGCGGGCCGCTCGTGCTCGCCGGCGCCGTGGCGGCGGCGGTCGTCACGGTGCTCCTCGTGCAGATGCTGCGGCGCGAAGGGGGGCTCGCCGAGGATGCCGGCACGGGCGTGGTGTTCACGACGCTGTTCGCGCTCGGCGTGGTGATGGTCACGGCCGCCGCCTCACGAATCGATCTCGATCCGCCCTGCATCCTCTACGGCATCCTCGAACTCGTGCCGTTTGACACCGTGCCGCTCGGCGGCGCGGAGATTCCGCGGGCGTTCGTCACCGGGATGATCGTGTTGCTGCTCGTGGCGGCCGGACTCGTGGCCACGTGGAAGGAACAGCTCTTCACGGCATTCGACGCCGATGCAGCACGGGCGGCGGGCCTGCCGGTGGGGGCGGCGACGATCGGCCTCTTGGCGGCGACCGCGCTCGTGACGGTGGCGAGTTTCGAAGCCGTGGGGGCGATCCTCGTCGTGTCGCTGCTCGTGGTGCCAGCGGCGACGGCGGAATTGCTCACGCACCGGCTGCACTGGATGGCGCTCGTGGCGGTGCTCTGCGGCGTGATGGCCGCCTGCCTCGGCTACCTGGCGGCGTGGTGGCTCAACACGAACGCGGCGGGCATGATCGCTGTCGTACTCGGGCTGCAGTATGTCGTGGCGGCGCTCGTCGCTCCTGACGACGGCATTGTCGCCCGGGTGGCGGCGCGGATGACGCTCTCGTGGCGGGTGACCTGTGAAGACGTGCTCGCCCGCCTGTGGCGGGCCGATGAGGCCGCCGCCGTGCCGGCAGCGCCGCGCGCCCGCACGTGTGGCGAGTGGCTGGCGGCGCGCTGGCTCGCCCTGCGCGGCCGGATCGTGCGCGACGCCGGCGGCTGGAGCCTCACGGCCGTCGGCCGGCAGGAGGCCGAGACGCTGGTGCGGTCGCATCGCCTCTGGGAGGCGTGGCTCGGCCGGCATGCCGAATTGCCGCTCGATCATCTTCACCCGCCGGCCGAGTGGATCGAGCATCATCTCGGCGCCGACGTGCGGCGCAGGATCGAGGCCGAAGTGGGCGCGGAGGAGAGCGACCCGCACGGCCGCATGATCCCGCCCGAGCGGTGAGGGCATGTGGGGCAAGCGTCTCGCTTGCCGAGAGTTGGGGCCGCATTGGCAACCGGGACGGTTGCCCCACCGCTACTTCGCCAAGCGGCGGAGCGTGGCCAGATTCGCCCGATCCTGCGCCGGCGTCATCACCCCCTGGGCGTTTTCCTTCGGCGTCTCGAGGAAGAGCGGGATACCACGCAGCTTCGGGTGGTTGACGATCAGCCGAAAAGCCTCACGACCGATTTTCCCCTTGCCGATCGCCTCGTGGCGGTCGACCCGCGAGCCGCGATCCTTCTTCGAATCGTTGGCGTGGATCGCGACGAGCCGCCCGAGGCCGATGCAGGCGTCGAACTCGCTGAGCGTGGCGTCGAGCGCGGCTTTCGGCTCGAGTGCGTAGCCGGCTGCAAACACGTGGCAGGTGTCGAGACACACGCCCACGCGCCGCGCAAGCCCCGGCACGGCGTCGATCCGCGCGAGCATCGTGCCGATCTCCGCGAACGTGGCCCCGAGGCATGAGCCCTGGCCGGCCGTGGTCTCGATCAGGATGCCCGCCGCGAGTTGCTTCGTGGCTGCAAGCGCATCCGCGATGCCGTCGGCTGCGCGGGCCACGGCGATGTCGACGGGCTGCTCACCAGCGGCACCGGGATGGGCCACGACCCACCGGATGCCCAGGGCATCCGCCCGCTCGAGCTCGGTGATGAGCCCGGCGATCGACTTTTGGCGGAGTGTCTTGTCGGCGGCGGCGGGATTGATGAGGTAGGAGTCGTGCGCGATGACGAGCCGCAGCCCGGCCGCCCGCACGGCCGCACGAAAGGCCGCCGCGTCGGCCGGGTCGAGCGGCGACACGTCCCAGCGATTGATGTTGCGGGTGAACAACTGCAGGCATTCGCAGCCCGTCTCGACGGCCCGCTCCACGGCCTTCGTGAAGCCGCCGGCGATCGATTGGTGGGCGCCAAGCACGGGGTGCGGGCCAGCCCCTTTTGCGGCCTTGTGGCGCGGGGCTGCGCGAGTTCTCGGCTGTTTTGCGGCCATCGGAAAAACCGATTTTTGACCATTGGGCGGGCGGACATAGACTCCAAGGACGTTTGGATCGTCCCTGGAGGCGTCTGCCGTGGGTTCCGCGTTGTACCTGATCGCCACGCTCGCCGTCGCCGTCGTGGCGGGAATGGCCACGGCCCTGGCCCTCCGCCCGATCCGCGCGGCCCGGCTTGCAGAGCGGCTTGCCAGGGCACAGCGTGACTTCCACCGGCAGCGCGAGCAGCTCGAGGCCAAGTTCATCGAGCGGGCGAGCCAGACGGGCAAGCCGCGCGGCCTGCGCTGGAGCGACGTGGCCTTCGACGACGACGTGATCTACGCCCGCGACCGCAAGACCGGCCGCCTCAAGGCGCTCGTGGCGATCGAGGTCAGCTTCGAGGCGGTGGAAGGAGGCGGC
>CAZDTC010000112.1:0-6874 GCA_964508125.1 uncultured Candidatus Kuenenia sp. | reverse complement strand
TTTCCAGTGTCGCCGCTAGCCATTCGCTTACCCTCCAAATCGCGGTCTTTGGCCTTGGGCACCCCGTTGGGTAGCCCGGCCGCCGAAATGCCCGGTGCATCCACACCGCGACACCGGCCCACGTCGTTCCTAGTATAGCCCGCATTTGCCGGGCCAGAGTGGCCCCCGGCCGCGGCCGAGACAACGGGGTAACCCAGCCGCAGCCGCCGGGGTTCCCAGCCGGGTGCCTAGCCACGCCCATAGCCTGCTGTCACTCACGCTGCAGTCTTGCGCCGCCACGCGTTCCAGCCCGCACAGGCCAGTCCACCCGCGACCATTACGATCGTCGATGGCTCTGGAACGGCTGCGACGCTGCCAAGTCCAGCGAGCGCATTACCAACCGGTGCCACGTTGTAGGGACCCGTGTCGTAGAGGTTCGCCGCCAGTGACGCCACCACATCGTCAAAATCGACCACGCCGTTGTAGTCGAAGTCGCCTTCCGCCCACGTCGCGGGCAGGCCGGTGTCGTAGAGGTTCGCGGATACGCACTGCACCACATCGTCGAAGTCCACCGTGCCGTTCAGGTTCCAGTCCCCCGCAGCTGCGTAGCCTACCGTGAACGAGCCTCCGCCGTTACTGATCCACCCAACGGCACGCTGGCTCTGCGTTGCGGCGTCGTTCGATACGATTCCCGATGTGCCGGTGGTCCGGCCAGCAAGGATCGCCGCCACGATACCTTGGGCTGTCTGGCCGCCGGTCACCGTGAGGCTCCCTAGGCCGACGTCGATGAGACCGTTGTTCACGAGCGACGGCACCACGGCCGCCACCTGCGGGCCGATTGAGAGCTTCGCGCCCGCTGCCACTGTCACTGCGCTGGACGAGAGGGCGTTGGCAGTGCCCAACTGGAGCACGCCCTGCGACACGGACGTGGGACCGATGTAGGTATTGGCAACGTTGAATACGACGGTACCAACGCCGGTCTTCGTGACCGAGATCACACCGGAGAGCAGAGGATATCCCATTTGCGCTTGAGTCTGCGTGCCGCTAGCAACGGGAATCAGGACGTTCGAAACGGATGTGACCGGCGGACTCGCGAGCCGAAAACCGATATCGAGAAAACCCTCCATGGGCATGTCGCCAGGGCTTCCTAAGCCACCTGCATGACGATAATTAGACGACACAAAAAATGAGCCAGTCGGGTGCTTGTAGTCACCTCCCCGAACCCCCCGCCATTGGTCGGCAGCACCCGTGAGGTCATTCCACTCCCAGACGTTCCCACTCTGATCAAACGTGCCGTAATACGACGGGCTCTCTGAAAACGCGCCGACGTTGGTGAGGTAGTTTCGCAGTTCGGAAAAAGAACCAGACTGAGAGACATACAAGGGAAGAAATCCGCTGCCCTCACGCGGCACATATCCACCACCCGAGCCTGGTATCAAGTCAACAGGCTCGAGAGTGTCTTCATAGAAAAGCCCATAGTAATTCGCTTGATTGCTGCGGCTGCCGATCGTGTTGCCAGGGGACTGGTCGCTTTGCGTGGCAAACAGGTGGTAACCTCCTGACCCACTATTCAATATCGGCGAGTAATAGGCCGCCTTATACCACTCATTCTCGGTCGGGATGCGGTAAAGCGGGGTGGACCCTGTGTTGGGGTTGATGGCATTCATCGCAGGTGCGATGCCATCAAGACGAATGCGCGACAAGTCGTAAGCACCGTTCTCGGTGGTCCAAGATCCTTGCTCTCCTGTCGGCTGCCCGTTGCTCATCCAGTTGGCAAACCGCGCTGCATCGTCCCACCCCACGCGCGCGATCGGACGGTTGCCCGGGCTATCGGCCCCAAAGGGCATGGTGCCAGCGGGCCCAATCGGGCTGTAGGTGTAAGACCCGGGCAGCCCGGCCCGCGAAATACCAGCGATGTTTGGATTCTCAGTCAGTCCAATGTCGTAGAGTCCATAGGTGTCTGTGGCAGCCACGGCATTCAAAAAAGCGGCATACTGGCTGATCGTCACTTCATACTTGCCGATCCGGTACTCGTACGGCACGGCGCCAAATGTCAACGGACCTTCGTTGTTGTCGCTTGTGCCAATATAGGTCCAGGTCTCGCCCGCATTTCCGGGATTCCCCACGGTCACCATCTCGTAGTTGACCGACTGGGCCCAACCGGTCGTGAACGTCAGCAGGATGAAGGCGAGCGTCAGGGGTAGGCGGGCGGCGTTTATCATTCACACTCCAAATCACAGACTCCTATCCGAAGCCACCGCGACGTGTGGCAGCGATGTCACCTGGGGGGGTACGTTACCCCCCCGTAGCCACAGACGCAACTCGGCGGAAGAGGCCGTGGTTTGCGTCGAATGCGCCTGAGGCTCCTGCCACTCAACAGCCGGCCTTCAGTCGCTCACGCTGCAGTCCTGCGCCGCCGCAATGCACTCCATGCCGAACATGCGAGGCCGCATGCACCAAGAATCAGCGTCGATGGCTCTGGAACGGCTGCGACGCTGCCAAGTCCAACGAGCGCAGCACCAACCGGTGCCACGTTGTAGGGCCCAGTGTCGTAGAGGTTCGCCGACAGTGACGCCACCACATCGTCAAAATCGACCACGCCGTTGTAGTCGAAGTCGCCATCCGCCCACGTCGCGGGCAGGCCGGTGTCGTAGCGATTCGCAGCCAAAAACTGCACCACGTCGTCGAAATCCACCACGCCGTTGAGATTCCAGTCGCCGGCCGCCCCGAAGGCCACCGTGAACGAGCCATCGCCGTTGTTGAGCCAGCCCACCGCCCGCTCGCTCTGTGTCGCTGCGGTACTCGAGGTGATCCCGGACGTGCCGCTCCACGAGCCGTTGGCTCGGCCGGCGATGATCGCCGCCACGATCCCATCCGCCGTCTGGCCACTGGTCACCGTGAGCCCGCCGAGGCCGACGTCGACGAGGCCGTTGTTCACGAGCGAAGGCACCACGGCCGCCACCTGCGGGCCGATTGAGAGCTTCGCGCCCGCCGCCACCGTCACCGGACTCGAGGGGAGCGCGTTGGCCGCGGCCATCTGCAGCGTACCCTGCGATACGGTCGTCGGCCCTGTGAGCGTGTTGGCCTGGTTCAACACGACCGTGCCGGCGCCGGTCTTGAGCACGGGAGTCGTGCCGGAGAGCAGCGGATAGCCCGCCTGGGTCTGCGTCTGCGTGCCGCTCGCCACGTTGATCGTGATCAGGGGCGGGGGGGCGGGCGTGAACAGGAGATTGAGGTCGTTGCCGCTCTGCGCCAGGCTGAACGTTCCGCCGGACAGCGGGTTTGAGAATCCGGCCGTGCCGTTGGTCGCGGAGACATTGATCACGAACTTGTCAGCCGCGAAGTTCGTGATGCCCCCCACGGCGCTCGCGATCCGCCAGGTGCCGCTCGTGGTCGCGCTCCAGTTGATCGCGTTGCCGTTCACGTCCGGCCCCACGCCCGCCAGGCTCCAGAGGTTGAGCTTGAACGGAGTCGCCGACGTCGACGCCACGTCGAGCACTCCGCCCACCGAGACCAGATCCCAGCCGCCGGCTGCGCCGGCCGTGCCGGTGACGTCGTAGACCTGCCAGTTGTAATTGCCGCCCGGACCGAGAGTGGCGTTGCCCGTCACCGTCAGCGTGCCGGGGCTCGCACCTGGCGCGAGCGTGGCCCCGCCGCCGACCGTGACCGATCCCGCCACAGTGCCGTTGCCCGCGAGGGTCTGCCCGGATGCCACGGCGTAGCCACCCGCCTTCGCCGAAACGTCGAACGTGGCCCCCGCGTCCACCTGCACGGTCGACGAGGCGGCGACGCCGCCCGTGACGACCAGCGTGCCCGCGTGCACCCATGTTCCGCCCGTATAACTGCTCGACCCGGTGAGTTCGAGACGGTATCCCGAGAGCGCGAGTCCGCCGGTGCCCGAGACGGCCCCCGTGATCCGTGCCGTGCCGCTGCCGGCGATCTCGAGGAGCTTGCCGGCCGTGTTGATCGCCCCCGCCGTCACGCCGCCGGGCCCCACGTCCCAATACTGATGGTCGCCGAGAGTGAGGCTCGAGGAAAACGTCTGCCGGTCCGAGTCGTAGTTGGTGATCCCGCCCCGGCCGATCGTCAGGGCATTCGAGCCGGAAAACGTGAAGCCGTCGCCGCTTGACCCGGTGGACGTGAACGACAGCCCGCGCAGGTTCGTGGCCGCGTTGACGTCGATCGCCCGTACGCCGGTGCCCGTGGCGTTGAACACCACGTAGCGATCCGAGGGAATCGTCCCGCCCGACCAGTTGCCGCCGCGCGAGAGGTTGTCCCGCTGGGTCGCGCTGCCGGATCCGCCCGCCCAGGTCGCGCTCGAGTTGCCGACCACCCGCAGGGCGTAGCCGTCGGGAGTCATCACGGCATTGGCGTTGGCCATGGCCCCCGGCACCGCCAGGAAGCTCATGTAGTTGGAGGTGGCGAAGTCGGTGGCGCTGTTGACCCCGAGCACTGTCAGCTCCCTCCCGCCGTTGGCATTCGTCCAGTCGTTGAGGAGCGGGCTTGCCGAGTCTCCCTCCACGAGCTGCACGCTTGCAGAGCCCGTGTACAGCGTCTGGATCGCGGTCTGGATGGGATCCGAGTTGAAGGCCGCCGCCAGATGCACGCTCGTGGCGGCCGTGCGGGGACTGTCGTTGGTCGTGGCCCCGCGGCCGTATGCGAGCAGCGGCAGATTGTTGTAGACGGAGTACACCGACGACGACGACGACGCATACAGGTCGAGCACGCCATAGCGGGCCACTTCCGACGGCGCCGCAATCGGCCCCACGAGCGTTCCCAGCGCCACGTCGGGGGCCGTCACGCCTCCACTCGTGAGCACGAGCCCGTAACCCAGGTTGTCGATTCCCGTGTTGGCGCGGCTCACCACCGCGCCCGACGTCGTGCGAATCCGCACGCCCTGCGTCAGCAGGCCGCCGTTCTCGTAATGCTGCGCGGTGAGGAAATGCCGGGGGCTCAGCAGGACGAGCCCCTTGTAGCTCGACGCCGCGTAGGTGGTCGTGCTCCACGCCACCCCCGACCAATCGTATGCCGCCCCCGCGAAGCTGCCGCTCGCATTGGGCACGGGATTGGTCGGAAACCCGCCCGTGAAACGGTCGTTGACCGGCGCCGAATAGCCCGTCACTTCGAGGGCGTCGGCGGATGTGGCAGCCATCGTGAGCGCGACGAAGCACACGCCGGATGCGAGCCGGCCCGCCCATCGACGCAGGAAACATCCGCGAGTGGTCATCGTCCCCTCGTCCATCTGCCGGAATTTCCTGACACTCAACAGGATAGTTGGCGGCTGGTCCCGTCACAAGTTTCGGGATCCGTCTGGCGCCCGGGGCTTTCGCGGTCAGCCGATGGTGCCACGGTTGAGCAGTCCCTCGATGAGGGCCCCACGGGTGTCGAGCGACGTGGTGCGCAGTTTCGCCTCGGGCCGCTGGAGGATGTCGCGGAGTTTCATGAGCCGCCGTCCGCCCGACTGGGCGTCGTAGCTGTTGAAGGCGATCGACAGCCGCCGCCCGGGGTCGACGTCGCCGCCCTTGTGGCGCACGCCCTGCGGCCTGCCCTCGCCATCGCGCACGATCTCGAAGGGCCAGAGCGTGCGATCCGACTTCTTGTCGCCCGCGTCTTCGGCGATGATCGTGAGCAGATCACGGGCGGTGACGTCGGCCGTGGCGAGCATGTTTTCATAGGGAATGATCTTCCAGCAGTCGGCGACGGTGAGCTCGCCGGGCTCGAGGTCGCCCGTGCCGAACGTGCCGTGAAATACGCCCTCGACGGCCGTGCCGTGGCGGCCGAGCGCCTCGGCGAAGGTCTCGCAGAGCAGGTTCGCAAGGTCGCTGCCGCGCCCCGTGCCGGCGATCGGCTTGTGCACCATGGCGACCCGCCGGGCGAGTTGCTCGTCGGCCTTGGCCAAGTCGGGGCGGGCCCGCTCCATCACGGCCGGATCGAGGGCGAAGCGGTCGTCCATCAAGACGGTAAAAGCCCGCCGCTCCACGAGCCGGCGGCTGTCCGCGTCGAAGGTGAGATCGATCCGACCGCAGTGGATTCCGTGGTAGTTCGCCTGAGAGCAGAGCACATCGTGGAGCGACCACGACGGCTGGTTCTGGTGCGAGTGACCGGCGAGGTAGACATCGACATCATCCGCGTCGCGAAGCAGGGCCCGCACCGGATTCGCGTAGTCGTCTTGGAAACGCCAGCCCATGTGCCCCATGACCACGATCGCGTCGGGCTTCTCGGCCCGCACCTCGCGGAGGCTCTCCGCCAGGGCCGCCGCCGGGTCGACCGCCACGGTGCCGCCGAGCGTCTCGGGCGCGAGCCAGTAGGGCAGGCCGGGGGTGATCAGGCCGATGAGGCCGATCCTGAAGCCACCCACCTCCTTCACGATCCAGGGTTTCACGGTGCCCCACGCGCCCGAGAGGTGGCCCGGCTTCTTGCCCGCCCGCTCCACGTTGCCGGTGAGCACGGGCATCTGCGACAGTGCGAGGTTGGCCTCGAGTTTCTCGGGGCCCCAGTCGAAGTCGTGGTTGCCGAGGGTCCAGGCGTCGTAGCCGAGCCGATTGAACAGGTCGATCATGATCGAGCCGCCGCTCTCGAGGCTCACGGCCGTGCCCTGCACGACATCGCCCACGTCGACAGTGAGCGAATGCGGCGACTCCCGCCGCCACTGCCGGATGCAGGTCGCACAGCGGGCGAAGCCGCCCACATCGTCGAGCCCTTCATACGTGCTCGTGGGGAGGATCCGGCCGTGGAGGTCGGTGGTGTGGAAGATGGAAATCGTGCGGGCCCGGCCGAGATCGCGCGCGGATGCCACCGGCCCGCCTGCGAGCCAGGCTGTGCCTGCGCCGGCGGCGTGCGCGAGAAACTCGCGGCGGGTGCCGCGTGATTGGGGTGACCTGTGGCGGGCGGACAT
>CAZDTC010000111.1:0-6881 GCA_964508125.1 uncultured Candidatus Kuenenia sp. | reverse complement strand
GGGCCACGGCCTTGAGCGAGAGGTCGGTCTCGAGAATCAATTTCTGCATGCCGCCCAGCCGCAGTCGCACGTGCTCCTGGTGGATCGTGCGGCCGACCGCCGCGCGAAACCGCTGCTCGAGCGTCGATCGGGAGATGCCTGCGGCCGCCGCGAGATCGGCGATGCGCGGGCGATGCCACGGGTTGTGCCGCAGGGCCTGAAGCGTCTGCACCACTTCGGCGTCGTCGGTGGCGAGCGTGTCGCTCGAGGCCCGCGCGACGACGCCGATCGGCGGCACGATCACTTGCCGCTCAGCGACCGAAGTCCCGAGCATCAGTTGGTCGAGGATCGCGGCCGCCTCGTAGCCGATCTGGCGGGCGGCCGGGACGACGCTCGAAAGCGGCGGGTCGGTGAGTTCGCAGATCATCTCATCGTTGTCCACGCCGATCACGGCCACGTCGTGCGGCACCCGCAGGCCCAGCCCGCGGCAGGCCTCGAGCACGTGGCGGGCCCGCACGTCGTTGCAGGCCATCAGGCCGACCGGTTTCGGAAGCGTTTCGAGCCACGAGCGCACCTCAGCCTGCAGGTCTTCCCAGCGGCGGGCCATCCCGATCCGTCCCGTGAACACGTGGCAGATGCGCTCCTGCGCCTCGGCCGCCGCGCGAAACGCCGCCGCCCGCTCCGCCGACCAGCCCGCGATCACCGATTTCGGATACCCGCAGAAGGCCAGGTGCTCGAAGCCGCAGGCGAGCAGGTGCTCGGCGCCGAGCCGGCCGATCGCGGCGTTGTCGGTGTACACGTAGGGGATGCCGGAGGCCGCGTCGTGCCAGCCGTAGCCGCCCCCCACACCCACGACCGGGATCGCGAGCCCGCGGATCGCCTCGGCCACGCGGCGGTCGTCGAAGTTTGCGATCAGCCCCTGGCCGTGCCAACGCTTGAGGTCGGGCAACTTCTCGAGCGGATCCTCCTCGACATACAGGCTCCAGCGGCCGTGCTCGCGCGAGTAGGCGGCGATGCCGCCGATGATCAGCCGGTCGTAGGGCCGCGCGGCGTCGAGGATCACCGCCACGAGCGGCGGCCCGGCAGCGGCGGGCACGTCCCTGGCCTTCATGCGGTTCGCTCCTACGCGGAGAGCAGATGCTCCAGCACGAGCCGCTCCAGGGCCTCGTAGTCGCGGGCCGCGATGCACTGCTCGGCCACCTTCACGGGATACGTGCGCACCTTCTCCACGAGCCGCAGGAAAATCGCCTTGCTCGTGGCGAGGTGGGCGGCGGCCTTGTCGGAGGCTTGAGTGCGCTGGGCCTTCACGTCGAAACCCACGAAGGCGCGCGTGGCCGCGTAGTCGGCCGCCTCGAGCACCCGCACCTGGTCGAAGGCCCCGCGCAGGTTCGCCGCGCCAAACACCTTGTCTTGGTCGAACTTGAGCCCGTTCTGGTCGTTCAAGTGCACGCTCCAGAGCTTTCCCGCCGCGAGCGCGAAGCCCATCTCATCGGAGGGGTCGAGCCCGGCGAGGATCGCGTGCGCGCTTTCGATGAGCACGCCCACGCGGGCCGGATCGGCCGCCCGGGCCCCGAGCGCGAGCGCGTGGCCGATCGTGGGGATGAAGGCGTGATCCACCGGCTCATTGGGCTTCGGCTCGATCGCGATCCGGATCTTCGGGTGCGCCCCGAGGATCGCGTCGATCGCGGCCAGCATCTGGCCTGATGCGGCGATCGGATTCTTGCTCTCGCGCACGGCCGTGCCCTCGCGGGCCGGCCACATCACCATCAACTCGGTGCCCAGGGCCAAGGCCACGTCCACCGCCCGCTTCGACCGCTCGATCGCCCACCTCCGGGCGGCGGGATCGTTCGACGTGTAGCCGCCGTCGATGCCGAGCTTATGTTCCCAGAGCCGCGGGGCGACAAACTCTGCCACGAGCCCCTTGTCGGCCAGCTTCTTGCGCATCGCCTCGGCCGCCTTCACGATCTGCGCAGGGGCCAGATCCTCGAGATCGGGCACGGCGTCATCGTCGTGAAACTGGATCCCTTCGAAGCCCAGGCTCGCGGCCGTGTCGAGCACGGCGTCGAACGGCACGGCCGGCCGCACCGGCGGGCCGAACGGGTCGCTCCCCTGGCCGAGGTTCCAGGGTCCGACGGAAAAGCGATACGAGGCTGGCATGGATGGTGATCCTGAGACGGTCAGAGAAGTGGCCACGCGGCACACGCCGCTGGAAGGGCCTTTCGGAGCCACTACGGTATCCGGCAGGCTTTGCGAAATAGCGTAAAAGACTAACGGTTTTGCGATTGCGGGGAGGGCCGCCCGGGCTATGATCCCAGCATGAAGCACGCGCATCCCCCGCAAAAAACGCTCGACTTGAAGCTCGCCCGGATCGTGGCGAATCCCTCCTGCCGCGATTTCATCCTCGCCGATGCCAAGGACGCCGACATGGCGTTTGGCCTCGCCTCCCCCGGGCTCGCCCCGGGCGGCACGCCAGGCCGCGGCCCCTTCCGCTCAATCCATGAGTATCGCGACGAGATCCGCGGCCTCGTCAAGCAGGGGCTCATCGACATCATGCTCATGAGCGCGAGCACGAATGAGATCCTCTCGATCGAGGAAAACCTGTTTGCGTCGAGCGCGGTCACGCCTGCCGTGCGGATGAACGACACGAGCGATATCTGGCTCGCATCAGGGTCCGGCAGCTACACCAAGCAGCCCGCCCTTCCCTTCTCCACCGCCTCGATCGCACAGGCCCGCACCGGCCGCGTCGACGTGCTCGAGGCGGAGCCGGGCCGCGGTGCGAACCTCGGCCTCTTTTCGCTCACGCTCAACGACGATGCCCCGCTCGACCGGGCGATGCTCGAGGCGTACACGGCCTTTCGCATCGAGGCGGAGCGGGCGGGCTTTCGCCACTTTCTCGAGGTGTTCTTCCCGAACGCGCTCGACCGCGTGCCCGGCCGGCCGGCGGCCGACAAGCCCAAGGACGTGGCCCGGTTTCTGGCCGACCACGTGGCGCGGCTCCTCGCCGGCGTGCCGCGGGCGGGCCGCCCGATCTTCCTCAAGATTCCGTACCTCGGCCCCGAGATCACCGAGCAACTGGCTGCGTACGACAAGTCCGTGGTCGTGGGAATTCTCGGCGGCGGTGCGGGCACGACGCACGACGCGTTCGGCCTCGTGGCCGATGCGAAGCAGCACGGCGCCCGCGTGGCCCTCTTCGGTCGCAAGATCAACGCCGCAGAAAACCAGCCGGCGTTCGTGAAGATCCTGCGGGCCGTGGCCGACGGCGAACTCGGCGCCGAGGAGGGCGTGAGGGCGTATCACGGCGAACTCGGGAAGCTCGGGCTCAAGCCACACCGATCGCTCGAAGCCGATCTGGCCCGCGCCCCGACGGCGACCGCCTACGGCGGGTGAATCACGTGTGGCAAGCGTCTCGCTAGCCCGGAGTTGAAGCTGCATTGGCAACCGGGACGGTTGCCCCACGCGGCGTTACGTCTCGACAGAGCGCATGTAGTCGATGCTCTCCTTCGCGAGCCGCTCCACACCCGGCGTGTAGTCGAACACCTCCACGCTCACCCAGCCGCCGTAGCCCACGCCGGCGAGCGCCGCAAAGATCGGCGCGAAGTCGACGGCACCAAACCCCGGGCCCTGAAGGTTGGCGTCGTTGGCATGGAAGTGCGCGAGGTGTTCGGCGCACGCTGTGATGATCTCCGGAATCGGGTCGGCCTCGCTCGCCATCGCCTTCACGTCGAGCAGGAGCCGCACGTGGGGCGACCCGATCCGCTCGATGAGCCGGCAGGTTTCGGCAGCCGTGTTGAGCACGTCGGTCTCGGCGGGCGAAAGCGGCTCGAGGGCCACCATCGTGTCGGTCGCTTCGAGCGTGGGCACGAGGTGGCTGAACACCTCGGCGAGGCGGTCGAGGGCCTGGGCGGGCGTCGTGCCCGGAAGGAGGCTCCGCTGGTGCGGCGAGCCGAATACCATCACGCGGCCGCCGAGATCGCGGCACAGGTGCGCGAGGGCCTCGAGATACGCCACGGTGTGCTTCCGCACATCGACATCGGGATGCGTGACGTGAAAGCCTTCCGTCTTGGCGAGCAGCCAGTGGAGCCCGACACATTCGAGCCCCGCCCGCGCGATCGTGCGGCCGATCTCCTCGCGCTGCGATGGAGAAACGTCGGTCGCGAGCCGACCGAGGGTGAAGGGGGCGATTTCAAGGCCCTCGTAGCCGCACTCGGCGGCGAAGTCACAGGCCCGCGCGAGCGGCCAGTTCTGGAAGGTTTCGTTGCAGATCGCGTAGCGCATGGAAGGGTTGTAGCAGATGGAACAGGAGGAATGGCGGACTGAGGCCTACCCACGGCAACGGCAAGCGGGACGCTTGCCCCACTCGAAAGGATGCAACTCAGTCATCGGCCACGGCGCTGGTTGCGATTGCCGCCGCGGGGGCGGTCGGCCTGCGGGTCGTACGCCGGGTTCGCCTGAGTGGGGATCGCGGCCTTCGTGTCTTGTTGCCAGGCGTGGAGGGCGGCGGTGAGCATGCGGGCCTTGTCGGGCATGGTGCGGGCGAGGTCGCGGCGTTCGCCGGGATCATCGCGCAGGTTGTAGAGCTCCACGTGACCACCGTCCTCGAAGAACTCGATGAGTTTAAAATCGCCCTCGCGGACGGCGCTCGCCGGCGTCGCCTTCCCCGCGTAGCAGGGAAAGTGCCAGAACATGTGCGTGCGTTTGGGAGGTTGCCCACCCGAAAGCACGGTCGCCCAGCTGATGCCGTCGAGAGGCTGGTCAGGCGGCAGCGTGGCACCGGCCAGATCGAGGAGCGTCGGGTAGAGGTCGATGCTGGCGACGGGGAGTTCACTCATCGAGCCCCGCTTCGCCACGGCCGGCCCCGTGACGACGAGCGGCACACGGATGCCTCCTTCGTAGAGCTGCCCCTTTGACCCATTGAGCGGCGGCGTGTAGCGGTTCGTGCCACCGTTGTCGCTCGTGAAGATCACGTAGGTGCCGTCGGCGAGTCCGAGCTTCTCGAGCCCCGCCACGATCCTGCCAACATTCTGGTCCACCGCCTCGATCGTCGCGGCGTAGGCCGGGTCGTCGCGGCGGTCAACGCCTGCGGCGGTCTTCTTCGTGTACTTCGCGAGTAGATCGGGCTTCGGGTTGAACGGCGCGTGCACGGCGTGGTCGGCGACATAGACGAAGAACGGCTGGCTCCGCTTTTCAGCGATGAAGTCGAGCACCTCGTCGGCGAGCCGGTCGCTCAGGTAGTTGCCCTTGTCGTCGAAGTAGGCGTCTTTGCCGAAGCCCAGATTTTCGGGAAATACCACTGTCTGGAAACCCTGCCCGCCTGGCGTGCGGGGCCCGGAGCGGCCCCGACCGAGGTTCCACATGCCGAGGAAGGCGGTCGCGTAGCCGTGAGCCGCAAGCGACTCGGGCAGTGTCACCACCTCGGTCGCCAGTTCCGACTCGCTCGCTGCCGCGACAAGTTCGTGCCAGGGCGAGCCTGGTGGCTGCCGGGGGTCGACGACGGTGTAGATGCCGTGCCGCGGCGTCCACTGGCCCGACATCAGGCACGCCCGCGTCGGAGCGCAGTTGGGAGCGCTCGCGTAGGCCTGGGTGAACACCACGCCCGCCTTTGCCAGCCGGTCGATGTGCGGCGTCTCGACGAACGTGTTACCCATGCAGCCGATATCACGCCAGCCCATGTCGTCCATGAGGATGACGATAAAGTTCGGGGGCCGGTGTGCCGCAGTCGCGGGGGCGGCCGGCGCTGCCATTGAGACGGCCTCCACCGCGAGAATCGCAATCGCCAGAATCGCATGGAGCCTGCGATTCATGGCTGGCCCGCCTTGCGCTCATAGGCAAACGTGAGCGTGCCCTCGGCGAGCGCGGTCTTCCCGATCGCCGCAAGCAGGCTGTCGCGCGTCGCGGAAGCCGGCGCCAGCTGCGGCCGCGCCGAGAGGGCATAGACCGTGACGTGATACAACTTCCGCCCGGGACCCTTTGAGCACATCGGATCATATTCAGCGCGGCGTTTGCCATTGAGACCGAGCGTGCCGATCGAACGGGTTCCTTTCGGGAGTTTCGTGACGCTGCTCGGGATGCCGTAGACGACCCAATACGACTTCACGCCGTCGGGAGACTCGTGCCACAGCGAGAGCGCGTACGACTTCGTGCCGTCCGGACCCGGCTCCCACTCCACCGGCGGCGACACGCCCGCGCCGTCGCATGTGAACTCGATCGGTAGCAGGCCGTCTGGGCCGATGGCAGAACTTGTGACGGCGATCTTGCGGGCGGCGAGCTTGCCGTGCTGAGAGGTGCCCGCGTCACCCGCATCCGTGCGCGAGGGCCGAGGCGGCCCTCCCCCTTGTCCACCGCCGCCTGGCCCGCGACGCCGCGGCGCATACGACTCCGTCGTGCGGCGACCCGTGGGGTCGGTGAACGTGAACTCCGCCGACCCATCCTTGGCGACCGTGTATTCGACCGATCCCTTCCGGTCGCCCATCTCGTAGACGACCCGGCGCGTGTCCGGAGCCGGCGCCTCGAAGCCCACGATCGTGGCGCCACGCAACTGGGAAAGTGCCTCGCGCACCCCCTGGGCCCGCGGCTGCGGATCGACCTGGCCGTCGCGTTCCACCACCTCGCCTCGGAATCCGCCGATCAGATACGGATATTTCTGCATCGCATGGTAGTGGTAGCCGCCCGCGCCGTCGTCATGACCGCCGAGTTCGTCGAGCGGCTTCGTGGGCGAGCCGTCGGGCTCGGTCGATCCGTAGACGGGATACCCGTCGAGGGCGTAGGCGATCGGCATCCCCTTGCCGACGATCTTTTCCAGGTATACCGGGGCGACGTGATAGTGGTAATCGTCGGCCCGGCCACAGTGGCCGCCGAACTCGTCGAGTTCGCCGATCGCGAGCGCGTCTTCGCCGCGGTTGTTG
>CAZDTC010000110.1:0-6893 GCA_964508125.1 uncultured Candidatus Kuenenia sp. | reverse complement strand
TGCCCTGCTCCATTTGTATCCGGCAGGCGCTGCACTCGGTAGCGCCCGCCTCGACGCCGGCGCTGCGGATCGCGGTCACGAGCCCGAGGCCCGCCCGGAGGCTCGACCGGTAGTGCTCGCGGTCCAGGCCGAACGTGCCGGCCATGCCCGAGCAGCCGTGATCCGCCGCCTGCACCGAGAGCCCGGGCACCAGACGCAGCAGGTGCTCGGCGGGGCTCGAGGCGTGCCGCGCTCGCAGGTGGCAGGGGGCGTGGTACAGGATTCGGGCCGGCACGGGGCGGAAGTCGAGCCGCAGGCGGCCGTCGCGGTGCAACTCCCAGAGGTAGCTCGTGGCGTCGGTCGTGGCCGCGACGATCCGATCCATGTCTTCGTCTTCCACGAGCAGGGGATAGTCGTGCGTGATGCAGGTGACGGCGGACGGCTCGGTGCACACGATCCGATAGCCGAGCCGCACGGCTTCGGCCAGGATGCGCACGTTCTTCTGCGCGAGGGCCCGCGCGCTCTCGACGTCGCCCTCCGACACCATCGCCATGCCCGACGCCACCTGCCGCGGATCGACGAACACGCCCACGCCGTGCCGCTCGAGGATCGCCACGAACGCCTGCGCCAGCAGCGGGTCGTGGCGGCGGGCGTAGGTGTCGAGGAAGTACAGCACGCGCGGTCCGCCGCGGCGCGAGGGCCGCGTGAGGCCGCGCCGCGCGGCCCAGCGGAGCGTGCGGTTGCCGGTGAAAGGCGGGAGCTTGCGGCCGCGGGCGATGCCGAGCGTTTTCTCGATCAGCCACCGGGCCTGTGGATTCGCGAGCGCCCGGTTGGCAAGCGGGGCGAACCGGCCCCCGATAGCGCTCAGGGCGTCGACGCGCGCCCGCAGCCAGGCCGACGTGGGCAGACCGGCTGCCGCCACGTGGGCGGCCTTCAGTTCCATGACGAGCGCGGGGATGTCGACGCCTGCGGCGCAGTCGACGCGACACTGATGGCAGTTGAAGCATGTGTCGGCGACGCGGTGCACCGCTTCGGCTGCGACCGCCTCGGGCGCGAGCCCGCCCGAGAGAAACGCGGCCGCCAGGCTCGCCTTCGCCCGTGGCGACGATTCCTCCGCGGGATCCTCACGGTAGCGGGGGCACATCCTCAGGTCGGGCGTCAGCGCGCGGCAGGCGCCGCATCCATTGCAGGCATCGACCTCCTCGGCCAGACGCCCGGCCGACCATCCAAGCACCGGCAGCCGCACGGCACTCGACGCCTCGCGCGGCTCCAGCGGCCGTCGAAACTCCTCCTGCACGATCGCGCCCGCGGGCGACGGCACGATCCGCCCGGGATTCAGCGTGCCCCGCGGATCGAAGAGCTTCTTCACGTCGGCGAATACGGTCGCCAGGTCCGGAAAGAACGTGGCGAAAAACGCGGTGCGCGACAGCCCGAGCCCCTGCTCTCCGCCGAGCGTGCCGCCGAGCGAGACGACGTGCTTGTAGATCGACTCGGCGAGTCGCTCGAGCCGGGCCCGCTCGCCGGGCTCGCGCGGCTCGGCGTAGGGCCGCACGTGGATCTGCCCCTGAGGAGCGTGACCAAACACGAGCGCCGTGGCGGCGTGATCCTTGAGCACGTCTTGGAGACGGCGCAGAAACTCCGGCAGATGCACCGGCGGCAGGACGACGTCCTCGACAAACGGCACGGGCCGCGACGTGCCGCGGACACCGTGCAGCGTCGACACGACCTGCCGCGACAGGCCCCAGAACAACGCCGCATCCTGGTCGTCCTCCGCCCGCCGCACGTCGAGGCACAGCCGCTTCACCGCCTGGAGGCGGCCGAGGGCCTCGTCGAGCCGCGCGCGGCATGCCGTCGCGTCGTCGCTCGTGAACTCGACGAGCAGCCCCGCATCTGCCGCCGGCGGAATCAGCAGGTCGAACGTCACCTTCGAGCCGCGGGCGAGCGCGAGATGGCGCTTGTCAAAGAGGTCGCACGCACTCGGACCCCACGCGGCGATCCGCAGCGCGGCTTCCGCGGCCTTCTCCAGCGAATCGAAGAGCACGAGCGCGACGGCCCGGCCGCCATCGGCGGCCACCGTGTCGAGCGTGGCCTCGGTGACGACGGCAAGCGTGCCGGCGGCGCCGCAGAGCAGCCGGGGCAGGTCGATCTTTCCATCGCGCTCGAGATCGTCGAGCCGATAGCCGCCGTGCGAGCGCCGCTCGGCCGGCTGCCAGCGATCGATCACGGGGCGATTGGCGGCGAGGATTCCGGCGAGCCCCGTGGCCAGCCGCGTGGCGGCGTCGACTGCCGCCGGGTCGCCTGCCTTCGCAGGGGGATCGGCGGCCGACGCCGTGGGCACGAGTTCCACGAGGCTGCCATCGGCGAGCACGGCCTGCACCGCGGCCACGCGGCCCCGCACGCTGCCGTGCCGGGCGAAGCGGCTGCCCGAGGCGTTGCGGCCGATCATGCCGCCGATCGTGGTCACGGCCGCATTGCTCGGGTCGGGGCCGAACATCCGCCCCAGCCGCGCGAGGTGCTCGTCGAGCTGCGCGGCCACCACGCCGGGCTGGACGCGCACCTGCCCTGCCGTCGTCTGCACGATGCGCCGCATGAACCGCGACGTGTCGATCACGATCCCCGGGCCGAGGGCGTCGCCGGCGAGGCCAGTGCCCCCGCCGCGCGGATGCACCGGGAGCCCGCGCTCCGCCGCCCAGGAAACCGTCGCCGCCACGTCGTCCGCGGTTCGCGGCCGCACCACCACCAGCGGCCAGACTTCGAACAGGCTGGCGTCGGTGGCGTAGAGCGAGCGGCCGGGATCGTCGCAGACCACCTCGCCCGCGACGAGGCCGCGCAGGTCTTCGGCGATGCGCTGGCGTTCAGGGTCCATGGGTCGACCCGGCCCGCAGCCGGGCTGTCTGCTGCCTGTGCTTCTCGTGGGTCTCGAGGTCGAAGCCGCCGAAGCTGCCCTTCACGCCGGCGCCGCGGTAGCGGGCGCCACAGCGATAGCACGACAGGCAGTCGGGCATCACGAGATACAGCACCACGTCGACGAGCGCAGTGCCGAAGAGGATCGCGAACGTGAGCATGAGCTCCCGCCACGCCCAGGCCACGCAGCTCGCGGCCAGCCCGGCGACCACGATCGCGAGCCCCACCCGCTGCGGAAAATCCTTGCGCACGAAGAGCTCCGTGCTCGGGCAGACGAGGCAGCGGGCCAGCCGCGGCGGCGGGCCGGCAACGCACGCATTTTCGGGCATGGCGATCGCGGCGTTGCACGCGGGGCAGGCGAGCACCGCCCGCGACTCGATGCCGTCGAGGCTCACGGTGGCATGGCAGGCGGGGCAGGCGTAGGTGATCCGCATCGGGCGTTCCGCGGGGAGGGCGTCAGGCCGCCGCGAGCAACTGGGCGGTGAGTTCGCCCACGATCGCGGCCAGGCAGGCCACGTAGAGAATACCCGTGGCGCTCTGGGTGTTGGGAATGTCGAGCGTCTTCCGGCTCAACCAGAGCAGCGTCGGCAGCCCCGCGAGGCCCGCGAGCCAGCGGAGCGAGAGGAGCGCGAGCGCGGTCGGCTCGAGCCCGCGCCAGGGCACCGCCCCCGTCCACAGCACCGCGCCCAGGGCCGCAACGAGCACCGCCGCCCAGGCCGCGAGCGCCACGTCGATCATCCGCCGCAGCGCATCGACCCGCATCCCGGGCGCATTGAGATACCAGTGGCCGAGCAGCATCGCGTGGACCGTGAGGCCCACGAGCAGGCCCGAGAGCAGCCGCGTGGCCACGGGAAGGAGTCCACCCGGCCCGACGAGCGCCGTCGCCGCCGCGAGCAGCCCCGCGCACAACGCGCAGAACAGCATCCCGCCGCGCGTGCGCTCCGCATACCAGGCGATGCTGCCGAGCCAGGCCGCCACGGCCGCGGCCGCGGGCAGCAGCCACAGCCATCCGGCCAGCGCGGAGCCGCCGAGGAGCGCCGCGAACGTGGCCAGCCCGAGCACCACGAGCAGGTTGACGCGAAAGAAGCCGGCGGGCACGAGCCGCGGCGGCGTAGCCACGAGCGCCGCGGCGAGCCCCCAGGCGAATCGGCAGAGAAAGTCGACGAGGAGCGTCACGGCGCCGGCCGGTTTCCGTAGATCAGCGACATGACCTCCGCGCGGCTCGACACGTTCGCGCGGAAGATCCCCTTCATCGCCGAGGTCACGCACAGGCTGCCCGGCTTGCGGATGCCGCGGATCGTCATGCAGGAGTGCGACGCCTCCACCACCACGGCCACGCCCTTGGCCCCGAGGTCCTCCACGAGCAGGTCGGCGATCTGCTCGGTCATCCGCTCCTGCACCTGAGGCCGGTGCGACACCACCTCCACGATCCGGGCCAGCTTGCTGAGGCCGAGCACGCGGCCATCGGGCAGATAGCCGATGTGGGCCCGGCCGGTGAACGGCAGCAGATGATGCTCGCACATGCTCGTAAACGAGATGTCGCGGACGAGCACGATCTCGTCGTATTTCTCCGTGAACGCCTTGCGGAGGTGTGCCTTCGGATCCTGGTGCAGCCCGCTGAACATCTCGGCGTACATCCGGGCCACGCGGGCGGGCGTTTCGAGCAGGCCCTCGCGGTCGGGGTCTTCGCCGACGGCGTGGAGAATCTCGCGCACGGCCCGCTCGATCCGCGCATGGTCGACGGGAGAGGCGTCCTTCTTCATGCCGCTACTCTAGTTGACGCTGAAGTCGGGGGGAAACGGCCGCTGGATCGTGGCCGCGGGACGGCTGGCGATCGCCTCGAGCAACAGCCGCGTGCGCCGGAACACGTTGCACTCGGCGAGCAGCCGCATCTTCCATTCGAGGTCGAGGTCGATCGTGTACGCCACGATGTCGGCCAGCATTCCGAGCGTGATCTGCGAGCCGAGGAGCTGATCGAGCTGCTCGTAGGCGTCGGGGATCTTCGGCATCGCCCGCTTGAAGGCGGCGAGGAGCTGCTGCTGCAATTCCAAAGCGGCCTCGGGGGACTCGTCGGCGGGCATCTCGTCGTCGAGGAGCTCCGACTCGACCACGCGGAACAGTTTCTTCGGAGGCAGCTCCCGCACGAGTCGCAGCCGGCGCACGCCGAGCAGGAGCACGTTGTAGGTGCCCTCGGGCGTCCGCTGGTGCGTGGCCACGCGACACAGGCAGGCCGTGGAACGAAGCGTCGGCCGCCCCTCGTAGTTTTTCTCCCAGCCCGGCGCCAGCACGGCCAGCGCGATCAGGCGGTCGCCTTCGAGCGCCTCCTCGAGCATGGCCCGATACCGCGTCTCATAGATGTGCAGCGCCTGCATGACGTGCGGAAACATCACCAGGTTCGGCAGCGCGAAGATCCGGGCCTGGCCGGAAAACTGCTCGGGGGAGAAGGCGAGGGGTTCGTCCGTCATGGTGTGGCTCCGCCCTTGACGGCGGCTGCCGGCTCTAGGCTGGGGGTGCCTGGGCCGGGGGTGGATCGAGGTGGATTTCGGGAAGCGTGTCAGGATCGAGCGCGATGTCGGGAAAATCCTCCTTGCTCGCCGCCACCTCCGCGAGGCAGGTGTCGAACGCGGCCAGGAAGCCCCCGACGTCGAGGCCCAGGTGTCGCGGCGCGTAGGGCTCGAGGTAGCCATGCACGCTGGTGTGAAGTTTGCGGGCTCCGCGGATGTTGCCGTTGCCGAAGTGGTAGAGGGCCACGGCCGCCTGGATCAGCCCCTGGTAAAACTTCCGCGACGGTCCGCGGTATTCCGTCCACAATTCCTCCCACACCTCGTGGCTGTCGTAGTACTCGCAGGCGTTGAACTTCTCGATGCCCGAGAGATAGAGCGGATCGTAGGCCGGGGCTGGTTCCGTCGCGTGCATGGAATACCTTTTCGAATCGGCCGCACAGCGCCGGGACATCGGCCGGCACGGGGATGAACTCGCATGACTCGCATGAATAGTAGCACTGATCGCCGCCGAGAGGGGGCCGCCCCCGTGCCCCGGCCGGCCTGGAAGTCGGCCGTGACCCGTCCAAGCAGGGAGTCGGCCACAGCCCGCCGTCGACGGGCCGGCGCGATCGCCGAGCGGCTCGCGGCGGCCCACCCCCATGCCGAATGCTCGCTCGCCTTCGAGAATCCCTTCCAACTCCTCGTGGCCACGATCCTCTCGGCCCAGTGCACCGACAAGCGGGTGAACATGGTCACCGGCGACCTCTTTCGCCGCTGGCCCACCCCCGCGGCCCTGGCCGCCGCCCGCCCCCGCGACCTCGAGGCGGTGATCCGCAGCACCGGCTTCTACCGGGCCAAGGCCAAAAACATCCTCGGCTGTTGCCAGGCGCTCGTGGAGCGGCACGAGGGCCACGTGCCGGAGGCGCTTCCCGACCTCGTGCGGCTGCCGGGCGTGGGCCGCAAGACTGCAAACGTGGTGCTTGGCAGCGCCTTCGGCCAGGCGGAGGGGATCGTGGTCGACACCCACGTCGGCCGCATCGCCCGCCGGCTCGGCCTCACACGCCACACCGACGCGGTGCGGGCCGAACGTGACCTCGTGAAGGTGGTGCCCCGCGACCACTGGATCGGCTTCAGCCATCGGCTCATCGAGCACGGGCGGACGATCTGCCCGGCCCGTTCGCCGCGCTGCGATGCCTGCCCGCTCGCCGACTTCTGCCCGCGCGTGGGCGTGAAGCAAAAAAGCAAGGCCGGCCGGAAGCCGAGCCCATCCCGGAAACCCGCCGCCCGGCGGCCGCGGGCCGCCGCGAAGCCGCGCCATCCCTGACACTTTCGGCGCGAAAGCGTACAATCCGCCCCGTCCGGTTCCTGAACGCTCCGCCCCCGCACCTGGAACCATCCATGATCCTCTCCGGCAACGAGATCAAGCAGCAGCTCGGCGGCAACATCGTCATCGACCCGTTGCACGACGCCCGGCTCAACCCCAACAGCTACAACCTCTCGCTCCACGACGAGCTGCTCGTCTACGAG
>CAZDTC010000109.1:0-6909 GCA_964508125.1 uncultured Candidatus Kuenenia sp. | reverse complement strand
CGCTCATGGCGTACGTGAGGTAGCTGTCCTTCAGTTCCTGCTCGATCGGCAGTTCGATCAGCTTGCCGCCGGAAATGTCGCGGAGTTGACCGTCACCCGCCGCTGCCTCGTCCCCTGGCTTGCCCTCATCGCCCAGTTTTTGGTCATCTGCCAAGGGGCACTCTCCCGGTCGTTCCCTGAGTCGTTCCGTCCCTGAATTCGGACTGTGGGGACTGCTTGAACATACCCGGCCCCAGGAACCGGTCAACCGGCCTGAACCCCGTGAAAAACAACGACTTCCGACCGGCCGGCATGCCTTGACCGCCGCGGGCGCGGCCCCTACTCTCCCGCCCCGTTTCCCGGAGGCGTCCGCCCGTGATCCATCCCCGCCTGCATGCGGCGTTTATCGCGATGGCGGCGGCCTGCGTTCTGCTCGTGAACCTCGGCGGCCCCGCCCTCTGGGACGACGACGAACCGAAGAACGCCGCCTGCTCGCTCGCGATGCTCGATTCTGGCGACTGGGTCGTGCCCACGTTCAACGGCCGGCTCCGCGTGGAGAAGCCGCCGCTGACCAACTGGGTGCAGATGGCGGGATTTTCCCTGTGCGGTCGCAATGAAGCCGGAGCCCGCATCGGCTCGGCCGTGCTCACGATCGGCACGTGCCTTGTCACCTGGCGCATCGGCTGCAGCCTCGTGGGATCGGCGGGCGGATTCCTCGGCGGGCTCGTGATGGCGACCTGCATCTGGACGGCGATCGGTGGCCGCGCGGCCACGCCCGACGCGCCGCTCTTGTTTTGCACGACGCTCGCCCTGTGGCTGTTCGTGCGCGGCGGCGGCGCCGGATGGCGGCCGCTGTCGGCCCGCTCCGCGGCCGCGATCGGCGCCACCTGCGGCCTGGCCGCGCTCGCGAAGGGGCCCGTGGGGGTCGTGCTGCCCGTGGGCGCGTTTGTTCTCTTCGCGGCGTGGCAGTGGCAGGCCGGCATCGTGCCGACCGCGATGGCAGCGATGGGCCGGCTGCGCGTGCCGGTGATCGCATGCGCTGCCCTCGCCGTGGCGCTGCCGTGGTATGCCCTCGTCGGCTTCCGCACCGAGGGCGCGTGGCTGCGCGGGTTTTTCCTCGTCCACAACGTGGGCCGGTTCGCGGCGCCCATGGAGGGCCACTCGGGATCAGTCTTCTACTATCCCGCCGTGATCGCCGTGGGCCTCTTCCCGTGGTCGCTCGTGCTGCTGGCCATGCTCGCGCACACGGCCACGATCCTCCGCCCGCGATCCCGCCACCGCTCCCGGTCGGGCGTGGCGCTGCTCGCGGCGTGGATGCTCGCGTGGGTCGGCGCATTTTCCTGCTCCGGCACGAAACTCCCGGGCTACATCTGGCCCGCCTATCCTGCGCTTGCCCTGCTCACGGCGTTGTTTCTGATCGACTGGTCGCGGGGCGCGATCACGTTCACGAACCTCCGGTGCGATCCTGCGTTCGCCCGCGTGGTCGTGATGCGCACGGCCTGGACGACGCTCGCGGCAGCGGGTCTGGCGCTCACCGTGGGCCTGGCCGTCGCCGCGCACCTCTTCGCGCCGGGCAACGAATGGCTGGGGCTCATCGGCCTGGTGCCGATCGCCGGGGCGGTTGCCGCCTGGAGGCACGACGCCGCAGCCGATCCCATCCGCGCCATCCGCGTGGTCGCCGCGACATCGTGCCTGCTCGTGAGCCTGCTCGCCGGCTTGGCCACGCACCGCTTCAGCGCGGCCCAGGGGATGCGCGAGAGTGTGACCGCGATCGCCGCCGACGCACCCGCTCCCTGGGCCTGCTTCTGGAACGTGCCACCGAGCGTGGTGTTTTACGCGCGCACCACGGTCGCGAAGCTCGACACGCCCGAGGACGTGGCCCGCCATCTCGCCTGCCACCCGCAAGCCCGCGTCGTGATCGACAGCCGCCACGAGCCGCTCGTGCGCGACGCCCTGCCGCCCGGCTGCACCATGCTCGCTCGGATTCCCACGCTCGATGAGCGGTACTACATCGTGCTCGGTCCACCCTCGCCCCGCGACGCAACGCTCGCGCTCGCTCCCTGAACCTCACCCACCACGAACCCACAACGAAACTCCTTCCCATGCACCTTCGCCACCCGCTTGCCATCGTTCTCCTGGCCTCGATCGTGACTCTGGCCGTGGGCTTTGGGCGGACACCGTTGTGGGACGAGGACGAGCCACGGTTCGCGTCCATCGCCCGAACCATGGTCGAGACCGGAGACTGGATCCTGCCGATGTACAACGGCGCCATGTCGATCGATAAACCGGCGCTCATGAGCTGGTGTATGGCGATCGGCTACACGCTTTTCGGTGACCGTGAATTCTCGGCGCGGGTTCCTGCCGCGGTGGCCACGCTGCTTACCGTTCTGGCCCTGCTGAGGGCCGGTACGAAGTGGTTCGACGCGACCACGGGTACGATCGCCCCGCTGGCCTTCGTCGGCTGCCTGCTCGTCGGCATCGAGGCTCACGCCGCCACACCGGACGCCATCCTGGTGGCTCTGACTACCTGGTCCACAGTGCTCGCGGTGGAGCCGATCCTGGCGATCAGCCAGCGGGTGGATGGACGGATCGGTGCGCCGGACGGCCTTGCCGCGTCGCTGCCCACTCTCTCGGTGCGGCGCGCTGTCATCGTCGGCGGGCTGCTTGGCCTCGGAGTCTTATGCAAGGGACCGATCGGGTTCGTCGGTCCTATGGCGGTGGTCCTCTCCTGGGTATGGCTCCTTGCGATCCGAGAGCGGCGAGCCTCGATGGCCACAACGCGGCTTGCGATCGGCCGTCTGCTGGAGACGGCAGCGGCTGCCGCATGGGACGCTCTTCGCAGTCAAAGGCTTGGAGTGGTGTTCATGGCGATGGTCGCGATGGCGGCGCCGTGGTACGTCGCGGTCGGCCTCCGCACGGGTGGTGCATGGCCGGCCGGTTTTTTCCTGGTTCACAATGTGGGCCGCTTTGTCGCCCCCATGGAGAGGCACAGCGGCGGAGTTCTCTACCACCCGCTGACGATGCTCGTCGGGTTCTATCCCTGGTCGTGCTTCCTGCCGCTCGCGGTCGTCGTGGGGGCGTGGCGGGTATGGCGGCGGGCAGGCTCGGACTCGTTTACCAATGCCATTCTGCTCTTACTCGTGTGGATGTCGGTGTGGATTGGCGGGTTTTCCGCTGCGGCGACCAAACTTCCCAACTATGTCCTTCCCGCCTATCCAGCGGCGGCTCTGCTCGTGGCGGCGCTCGCGGTCGATGCGTCCCGGCGGGCGGAGTGGCCGCATCCGCGCTGGTTGGCTTCCGGCCTAGGCTGGTTGGCGTTCGGCGGCTTGGCAACGGCGGCCACGGTGCTCGTTGGCAGTCGGTTTGGTCTTGCAGGAGCCGCGCCGGCGACGCTCGTCGGGCTCGTACCGATCGCCGGGGCGGCGGCCACCCTTTGGCTTGCACGGAGCCACAAATCATCTGCAATCGCCGCATTTACCATCACCGCACTGCTCTACACCGGACTTCTCGTCGGGCCAGCCGCGCAGCGGATTTCGACCGCCAACCTGCTTCCGGGTCTTGTTCATGAAGCTCATGCTCTCGCCGGGGGGAAAGCCCGCCTGGCGGTTGTCGGCATCCTCACGCCGAACGTCGTTTACTACGCGGGCGGCGTAGTTCGGGAGTGGAACATCGATCAACCGACCGACGTCGTCGCTTTTCTCGAATCGGGGCCCGATGCAATGGTGCTCATTTCGGAGGACGCATTCGCCGGCTTGCGAGCATCTCTGCCAAGGCACGTCGCTCCATTGGCCAGGGCTCGACCATTGTTTGAAAACCAGGACATGTTGGTCGTCGGAACGACGACCATTGCGGAGCAACGCACCGCCCACGAGGAGAGCACGCTGCGATGACCAACCACGGACCCAGGAAACAGTTCGTATCCAACGCGCCGACGAGCCGCCACGGGCTGCTCTCGGTGGTCGTGCCGTGCTTCAACGAGGAACAGGTCATCCTCTTCACCCACGGCCGCCTGGAGGAGGTACTAAAAAGGTGCGACATGCCTTGGGAAATCGTCTATGCCGACGACGGAAGCCGCGACGGCACCGGCGATATTCTGAGCGCGATCGCCAGCCGGGATCCGCGGGTCCATGTCGTCACTCTGACGCGCAATTTCGGCCATCAGGCCGCGGCCTCCGCTGGCCTGCAGTTCGCTCGCGGTGATGCCGTGGCCGTCATCGATGCCGACCTGCAGGACCCCCCGGAAGTGATTCTGGAAATGATCGAACGCTGGCGGCAGGGCGTAGATGTTGCCTATGGCCAGCGCGTCTCCCGCGCCGGCGAGACGTTCTTCAAGCTTTTCATGTGCCGAATCTTCTATCGCCTGCTCGCAGGAGCCTCAGAGGTGCCGGTGCCGCTCGACACCGGCGACTTCCGGCTGATGGACCGGGCGGTGGTCGACGCCATCGTCTCGATGCCGGAACAGGATCGTTTCCTGCGCGGCATGGTGGCCTGGGTCGGTTTCCGTCAGGAGGCCGTGCCCTATCTCCGCGACCCTCGACTGGCTGGTGAGTCGAAATATCCGTTCCGTAAACTTCTCAAATTGGCGCTCGACGGTTTCATCTCTTTGTCACAGGCTCCAGTCCGGGCGCTTTGGTGGATCACGGGCGGACTCGCCACGTGTTGCCTCGTCAGCGTTCTCGCAGCCGTAGGTGGCTGGCTCGCCGGATTCCAAGCCGCTTCAAACTTTGTGATGCCGGCCCTCATCTATTCGGCGGCCACGGCCAACGCCGTCTGCCTGACGATCGTCGGGGAATACACGACACGGGCCTACCGCCAGGTTCGCGGCCGGCCTCTTTGGATCGTCAAGAAAACGGTGATTGGGGGGGTCTCGTCGGTGGAATCTTCCGACCAGACAAGGCTCGGGCAGGCAGCTTAGACCCGGATTCAACCGGCCTTGCCTAGGGCCGCTTCGATGGCGGCCTTCAGCGTGGCGTCGTCGGGGCCGACGCCGCTCTTGTAGCGGCCGATGATCGCGCCGTCGCGGCCGATGAGGAACTTCTCGAAGTTCCACTTCACGTCGCCGGCGGGATTGGCCGCTTCGGTGAGCGTCTTGTAGAGCGGGGCGATGCCCGAGCCCTTGACCACGATCTTCGAAAACATCGGGAACGTCACGCCGTATTTCGTCGAGCAGAACTGGGCGATCTCGGCGTCGCTGCCCGGCTCCTGCGCGCCGAATTCGTTCGCCGGGAAGCCGAGCACGACGAGGCCCTTGTCCTTGTACGTGTCGTAGAGTTTCTGCAGGCCCGCGTACTGCCCCGTGTAGCCGCAGCGGCTGGCCACGTTCACGATCAGCACCACCTTTCCGTTGTATTGGGAGAGATCGCAGGCGGAGCCGTCGATCATCTTCACTTCGCCGGTGAGTGGCGATGCTCCGCGGGCGATGCCTTCGGAGGCGAGCATGCAGAAGGCGCAGCAGCCGATGAGACCGAGCAGTCTGTCGAGCGACATGGGATGACTCCTGGAGCGGGGAAGAACCTCGCTCGACATTAGAGGCGCCGCGCCGACGCTGTCAAAACCCGATTGCCCGCGATCAGCGAAATGCGGCCCATCCCGAGCACCCAAGCACGCCGGCGGCCGCCATCGCGAATGCCCACGCCCACGGGCTCGGCCGCACGCGCAGCCGGCCCAGGGCCTGCCGCAGCCGACGGGCGAACTCCGTCCAGGCCGCGTGGGCTGCCCGCTCCCCGCCGGCGATCACGCTCGAGCAGCGCATGCCGCCGGCGCCGTCGAGGTGGAGCTGCAGCCGCCGCGCGGGGAGGGCGACGGTCGTGCCGGCCCACCGGGCGTCGGCGTCGAGGGCGGCGACCACCTCCGCCACGAGGGGCCGCAGTTGTTCCGCCGAGACGTTGTAGATCACGAGCCGGGGACGGGCCGCGAGGATGCACACCGCGACCACGAGGCTGAAAACGAGCGCCGCGATCAGCCAGCCCCAGAGCGACGAGCCGACGGCCGGACGTACGAGCGCGAGCGGCCCCGCGACCGCAAGGCCCGCCACGGCGGCGGCCAGCAGGATCCCGTCCCACGTGCCCGATACCACGGTGGGACGCCGCCGGGCGTGCGCGGCCGCGAGCAGGAGCAGGTATCCGGCGAGCGGGAGAAGAGCGGCCCACAGCGGCAGTGAGTCGAGCCAGGCACTCATCGTGGATGCAGCCTCACCGTGCCGCCATCCAAGCGAGGAAGATCAGCCATGCGGCCTCGACGACGAGGATCGCGATGAACAGCCGCCGGGCGGCCCGGGCGGTCATGCGTCATGCCTTGTCGGGAACCACAAACGAGCAGTCGCGGCAGAAGGCGTCCTGGAAATCGTAGACATCGTGGAAGTCTTCGCGCCTGTCTTTCCGTGTCTTGCGCATCTGGCCGATCTCGATCATGTTGAACACGATCTCGCCGATGTCAGCCGTGTTGCGCAGGCCCCAGGTGCCGAGCACCGTGCGGGCGAGGTAGCCGTATTGCTGGATCGCATACTGCCGCGCCGCCTCGCAGAGCTCCTGGCCGGTGAGATGCCGCTCGGCAGGCTTCTTTCTCGGCTTGCTTGGCCGCGGTCGCGCGGCCGGTGCCTGCTCGCCGCTGCCACGGGCTGGCTCGAGATCCTCGAGCGGCGGCTCCGCGCCCATGCCGAGCGACTCCTGGGCGAACGACAGCGCCTCGAGCACGAACAGATACGCGTCGAGTTTGTAGCGGGGATCGCGACGCAACAGTTGGCCGAGCGGATGGGCGGAATCAACGACGGGCATCGGAGCCTCAGAGGCGCGACGTGAAAGCCGATAAGTATACCGGCAGTTTCCAGCCGCCGAGACAGTTTGAACGCTATCCTACGCGCCAGGCCCGGAGGGCCGGGTTCTTGCCAGCGGGCGGAGGCCCGCCAAGGCACGTTCGACACGATGTCGAGAC
>CAZDTC010000108.1:0-6981 GCA_964508125.1 uncultured Candidatus Kuenenia sp. | reverse complement strand
TGCGGCGGCGCCGCTGCGGGCGGATCATCCGGGGCATGGTCGTGAGCATCGCCGGATGTGCGGCCCTGTTGGCGTCGGTAGCGTCGGCCCAGTCGCTCCCGTCCGCCTACGATCTCCGCACCGTGGCCAGCGGCAGCGGCACGGTCGCCTGGGTGCCGGACATCCTGGATCAGGGCATCTTCAACGACTGCTGGACATTCGCCTCGGCGACCGCCATCGAGAGCAACTTGCTCAGAAACGGCTCTCTCGGCCCCGCCCCAACGACGCCGCCGCGTGCGCGGATCTCGGCGTGGCATATCTCGGCCCGTAACGGAGCGCCAGAGTCGGTCTTGAGTACGGGGACCTACGACAACAACACCGTCAACTACGGCTGGGGCGGCTTTGAATACCAGACGATGGGCTACCTCACCCGCGGGCAGGGCGCCTGGGCCATCCCCAACGTCCCGACCACCAACTCGCAGGACTACGTCTCCACGATGGGGGGCGGGCCGGTGCTCATCTCCGGCACGGTCAATGCTTTTCCGCATGTGCTCCAAAACAGTTCACCTGCCAATATCGCCGACCTGCTGCCCGCCGCCAGCCAGACGCCCGCCTTCCAGACCCGGGGCGTGACGTTTCTCGACCAGGGCTTCTCCAACAACATCCCGCTCCCGACTCCGCACGGCTCGACGAAGATCGACGGAACGTGGTATTCGAAATATCGCTTCGATCAGGGGGCCGCCGATCCGCAGGTGCAGGCCGTCAAGCAGGCGATCCTCACGAATGGCGCGGTGACCACGTCGATGGACGCCAACTACAACTACTTTCAGTATGTGGCCAACTCCGGCTCCGGGGCGGCGTCTTACACCGTGCAATACGTCAACCCGACCGAACTCACGTACCACACCGACCACGAGGTGACGATCATCGGCTGGGATGACACCGCGACCATCGCCTCCGTGACTTCGGGTACGTCGTACACGGGGGCGTGGATCGTGCAGAACAGCTGGGGCAAGAGCTACTGGACCGACCCGAATCATCCGTATCGCAACGACGGCACGTTTCTCGCCCCGTACGACGACCCGTCGATCGGCCGCATCGGCGTCGCGGCCTTCACGATGGGCCCCACGGCGGGCTACTCACCGACCGTGCTGCAGAACGAGCTGGGCCCGATAGAATACGCCAGTGACTACGTTGCCCCGACTTACGTGCTGGGCATGGCCGCCGACGAGCACAAGACCGTCGCCAGCGTGCTCACGCCAGACGCCGACGGCGCGCTGGTGGCCCTCGGCGTGGCCACGGCGGCGGCGAACACGAGCCTCACGATCGACATCTACTCCGCCTGGAGCGGTGGCCCCTCGGGCACCCTGCTCGCGAGCAGCACCGTCGCCCTTTCCGGGATCGGCTTCCAGCTCGTCGACCTGGCCACGCCTGTGCCGCTCGTCGCCCACCACGGGCTGGCCGTCAGGCTCACCTACGGCACGTCGGGGGCCGCCCCGGTGGTGGTGGGGGGCGACGGCCTGTATGGCGTGACGACCGGCTCGACCGGCCTGACGTCCTATCCGGTCGCGAGCGGGCTGTCGTACTACCGGTTGGACGATGGCACCTGGGTGGACTTCGCCACCAAGCACTACACGGCGACGTCGGGCGACGGCTCAGCCGACACGCTCGGCGGCGTGGTGTTTTTGAAGGGCATCGTGGCCGTGCCCGAGCCCTCGACGCTTGTCCTTGTCGCGGCTGGTGTGATCGCGGCCGCCGGCTGGCACGGGCGCCGCTCCGGGCCAAACGCCGCAAGGCGAAATTTATCTCGCGCCGCAACCCTCCGATTCCAAGACCGCAAAGATTGATCACCGGTGCGATGCAACGCTGGGCTTGAAAGGCTGTTTCGGAACTTCGTTGTGATTTTTCTGCTTGCCGGATGCATCCGGACGGCCGAAGGTGAGTCGTTCGTGTACGACGTCTCGACCGCCCCGGCGCTGACGCAGGCCTTGGCGGAGATCGGGGGGAACTCGAGCGGCGTGCCGTATGTGATCAACTTCCAAAACAACATCACCGGCACGAACCAGTTTTTCATCAATGCAGATGTGATCATCAATGGCGGTGGCTATTCCTTGGACATGGCTGGGGCGCTGGGCTCGGGCGGATCCGACCGGGCATTCTTCGTGGCGGGCGGGAATGTGACGTTTCAAAACCTGACGATCAGCAACGGAAAGGCGCAGGGCGGCACCGGAGGACTCGGCAATGGCGGGGGAGGCGGAGGCGCGGGCTTGGGAGGCGGAATTTTCGTCGGCAGCGGAACGTATGCAACTGGGACTGGTTCCACGGTGCGTGCGATCAGTGTGCCTCAGGTCACGATCAGCAATGTGATCTTTTCCGGAAATCAGGCGAATGGCGGCGCGGGCGGCCAATACTCGGGATCGACCCAGTCTGGCGGGGGCGGCGGCGGCATGGGAGGCGCCGGTGGGGCCGGCCTCATCTCGACAGATTTCATGTGGAGCGGCGGCGGTGGAGGCTTTGGAGTGACGGCGTTCGGTGGGTCGGCTCAGCAGTCAGGCTCTGGTGCCGTCGTCATCAATGGAGGGACGGGAGCGTTCATCCTTGCCCCCTTTCCAACCACCTCGTGGCATGGCGGAGGGTCAGGGTACGGTCTGAGCGGAACAACCCAGGGCGGAAACTATGGCGGTGGCGGAGGGGGCGGGGAGAATAGCACCTCCAATTTCGGAGCGTCGCCGGGTGGCGGAGGCGGCGTGGGAGGGGGCGATTCATACGGAAACGCCGGGGGGCAGGGAGGTTTCGGGGGTGGAGGTGGGGCGGGCCAGTCCGCTGTCGGGGCAGGCGGTTTCGGCGGCGGAGGCGCCGGCAGCGTGAACTACTCAGGCGGAACCGGCGGCTTCGGCGGAGGCGGCGGCGGTGCCTCAGGCTCGAGCACTCCGGGAGGCTTTGGCGCAGGTTCCGGCGATGCAAACGGCAATGGGGGCGGCGGCCTGGGCGCCGGCGGGGCGTTGTTCGTGATGCCGGGGGCGAGCGTCACGATCCAAAACTCCTCGATCTCCGGAGGTTCGGTGTCCGGTGGAGCGAGCGGTGGCGGCAGTGCCGGCGCAGGGTTTGGCATGGCGAGCGGGATCTTTATGTACGGCGCGAACCTGACCTACGACGTCACCTCCGGAGTCTCGACGGTAAGCGATTCCATCGTCGATGGATATTTTTTCGACGGGAGCTTTACGGGTGTCACCAAGACGGGATCGGGCACGCTCGTGCTTTCCAATCCTGCCAACGCGTGGCACGGAACGACGTCGGTCCAGGCCGGGACCCTCGAGGTCTACACCGTCTCCCTGCCGAGTACCATCTTCAATCTCATCAACGTCTCCTCCGCCGCGAATCTGACGTTCGGCAGCGTCGCGAACACATCCGGCACGGCAGCGATGTTCATTACGGGCAACGGCAGCGTGACGATCGGCGATGCCGACAATCTGGGCGCCGGCGGGGTGATCACGCTGAGCGGCGGCAACACCTATTCCGGCGGGACCGTCGTGAACGGCAGCACGCTGCGGGCTGGCGGTGCACAGGCCTTTGGAAACGCCGGCGGGATGTCGCTCTGGAGTTCCACGGCCAGCGGCACAGCGGGAACCGTGAACGGCGCCACGGTCGATGTGAACGGGTTCAGCACCACGGTCGCCGGTCTGTTTGGAGACGGCAGGGCAACGGTCACCAACAGTTCCACGACCGCGGCCACCCTCACAATCACCGGCAGTTCGTCGCAGTATCAGGGCCAGATCAGCGGGCCCATCGCCCTGACGGTCGCCTCGACCGGCACGTTCACGCTCGGCGGCAGCGCGACCTACTCTGGTGCCACGAACGTGGACGCAGGCACCCTTCTGGTGAGCGGGACACTCGGCGCCGGAGCAACATTGGCCGAGGGTGTGACCGTCGCGAATGGCGCCGCGCTTGGAGGCACTGGCACCATCAATCGTGCGGTCGCGGTCGAATCTGGGGGAACCTTGGCCGCCGGGTCGGGCACCCTGACCGTGGGCAGTCTCGTGCTGGAGGACGGAGCGAACCTCTCGTTCTTCCTCGGCGGCGCCGGCAGCCCGTCGGTATTCGCCCAGGATGCAGCGGGCCTCGACCTGGGCAAAAATGTCACGGTCGCGCTGGCGACGGGAACCGGCTTTGGGGCGGGCGTGTATTGGTTGATCGATTCCTTCTACACGTCCGATCAATCGAATGGCTTCAGTGGGTGGTCGATCGTGGGTGTGCCGAGCACCTACTCTGCTACGTTTCACCTTGGCCAGGCCACTGACGCCCATCCTGGCCTGAGCCTCGTCGTCACGGTGCCGGAGCCCTCGACGCTTGTCCTTGTCGTCGCGGCCATCGCCGCCGGCGGTGGCTCGGTATGGCGGCGACGCAGGCGGGATGGACGGTGAAGCGGCTACTGCAAAGTCATGCCGTGAGCACGAGCGAGATGATGCTCGATGGCTGTCAGCGAAGCAGCGACATGCCGGCATGTTTGGCCGCATCCGCGGCGAAGGTCAGGGTTTCAGCGCATCCAGCCGAAGAGGCGATGCGTTCGATGAGGCAGTCTACAAAATCTGCTTTCCCGTCGTCGAAGACGCGCAGGGCCCGCAGCACCTGATCGGCCCGATCGACAACGATCTGCTTGGCCCGCAGCAATGCTTCGAGGGCCTGCTTCACGTCATGGCTGCTGAGTCCGTAGCAGGCCGTCAAAACCCAATACAGTTCAACGACCGAAATCACCGCGACGAAGCCCGGGCGCTCGGAAGTCAGGGACTCGATCAATCGGGTGGCCTTCGGCGACTGTCTGGGGTCGTCCTGCATGATGTAGCGCACCAGCACGTTGGTGTCGAGGCCGATCATCGCGCCGACGCCCCGCGCCGCACGATGGCGGCATTCATCTCTTCGAGAGTCACCTTTCTGGCGGCCTTTCCGAACATTCCCTTGAGTTCGGTGACGCTGCGGTTGGCCGCGACGAATTCGTAGCGACCGGGCGCGATCTGGACGAACTCCACGCGATCGCCGGCGTCGACCTTGAGGTCATGCCGCACTTCCGCCGGAATCGTGATCTGGCCTTTTGTCGTGAGCGTTGCGGTTGACATTTCGAGCGTCCTGAAGAGCGCACAGGCAAGATCCTTACTTCATAGTAAGGCACGCGATGCGTTTCCGCAAGGGATCCGCTGAGACTGCGGGACGGGCGAGCCTATGATGGAGGGGCAACCGTTCTCGCCACTTCCGGTTCATCGGCATGCCGCAGCCTCTCATCCTCATGCCCACCGAGCGGGAACGCGGGCTCATCGAGCCGGCGATCGAGGCCGCACGGGCTGGCCGTGCTCGTGTCGAACTCTGCGGCTTCGGCCCCGTCGTGGCGGCGGCCCGAACGGCCCAGCTGATTGCCGAGCACCGGCCGTCGCGGGTGCTGCTCGTCGGGATCGCCGGCCGACTCTCAGATCGGCTTGCGATCGGCACGGCGCATGCGTTTGAACGGGTGGCCTGCCATGGCGTCGGCGCGGGGTCGGGCGACGCGTTCACGCCGGCTGAATCGCTGGGCTGGCCGCAGTGGCCCGGCGACGCGCTCGATTCGGCGACGCGAATCGGCGACGTGCTGCCCTGCTCGAGCGGCGTGGATATTGGGCCCGAGCAGGCCGGCCTCTTGCTCTCCGCCTGCGCGGCCTCGGCCTGCGCGGCCGACGTGCTTGTGCGGCTGCAGCTCTTCCCCAGCGCTACTGCCGAAGACATGGAGGGCTTCGCGGTGGCTGCGGCCTGCCGGCTCGCCGGCGTGCCGCTCGACATCGTCCGCGGCATCTCCAACACCGCCGGCGACCGCGACCACTCCCGCTGGCAGATCGACGCCGCCTGCCGCGCGGCTGCTACGCTCGCCGCCGCCCTCCTCGGAGGCCGGTCGTGACGCAGCCCATCCGCCTCGGCATCTCCACCTGCCCCAACGACACATTCGCCTTCCACGGGCTGCTCACGCGCGCCGTGGACTGGCGGGGGCTCGACTTTCAGATCGAGTTGCTCGACGTAGAGACGCTCAACGAGCGGCTGCTCGCCGGCGACTTCGACGTGTGCAAGGCGAGCTTTCATGCGGCGCTCCTGGCAGCCGACGGCGTGGTCGTGCTCCCGAGCGGCTCGGCCCTTGGCTTCGGCGTGGGGCCGCTCCTGCTCGCCGCCGAGCCGGGCACGCGGCCGACACACTCCGGCCAGCTCACGCTCTGCCCCGGCAAACACACGACGGCGGCGCTCCTCTTCCAGCTCTTCCATCCGCGGAGCACCCGCGTCGGGCACGTCGTGTTTTCCGAGATCATGCCGCGGCTCGAAGCCCGCACGGCCGACTTCGGCGTGTGCATCCACGAGGGGCGGTTCACGTGGGAGGCGCACGGCCTCGCGCTCGTCGAAGACCTCGGCACCCGCTGGGAAACGGCCACCGGCTGCCCGCTGCCGCTCGGCGGGATCGTGGCCAGCCGCCGGCTGCCCGCGGCGACGATCAGCGCGGTGCAGGGGGTGATCCGCGACTCGCTCGCGCTCGCCCTGCGCGATCGCGCGGCCGCGCTCCCCACGATGCGCAAGCACGCGCAGGAGTTCGACGACCGCGTGCTCATGCAGCACGTCGATCTCTATGTGAACGACTGGACGCTCGATCTCGGCGACACCGGCGCAAAAGCGCTCGACGAACTCTCCACCCGCGCCGCGTCCCTCGGCCTGGCCGGGAGCCAGCTCCGCGTGTTCAGCGACTGAATCCGATGGCTAGACAACGCGGCCGGGGGCGGGAATGATCTCGGGTCTTCCCGCCCCGCTCGTGGATGCGCATGGCACGCAAACTCGAAAACATCCGCAACATCGGCATCGTGGCCCACATCGATGCCGGCAAGACCACGCTCACCGAGCGGCTGCTCTTCTACACGAAGACGAGCCACCGGCTTGGCGAGGTGGACCGGGGCACCACGATCACCGACTTCGACCCCGAGGAGCAGGAGCGGGGGATCACGATCT
>CAZDTC010000107.1:0-7107 GCA_964508125.1 uncultured Candidatus Kuenenia sp. | reverse complement strand
ACGAAGCTCGTGACGGCGGCCTTCGCCGCCGGGCTGCTCGAGAGCGCGTTCGACGACGTCAACATCGTGAACGCCGAGATGCTCCTGCGGGAGCGGGGCATCGATCTCGTGGAGCAGAGCCGCACCGACCCGGGGGCCTTCAGTTCCGTCGTGGCCGTCGATCTGGTTGCCGGCGATCGCGTGCACCGTGCCGCCGGCACGCTCTTCGGGCACGCGATGCCGCGGCTCGTGCAGCTCGAGGGCCACCGGCTCGAGGCCTACCTCGACGGCATCCTGCTCGTCTTCACCCACCAGGACGTGCCGGGCATCATCGGGAGCGTCGGCACAGCCTTCGGCAGCATGGGCGTGAACATCGCCCAGATGACGGTGGGCCGGGCCACGCCAGGCGGCGACGCGATCGGCGTGCTGAACCTCGACCAGGAGCCATCGGCCGAGGCGATCAAGGCCGTCCTCGCCTGCCGCGGCATCCGCTCGGCCAAGGTCGTGAAGCTTCCGCCGGCTGGCCAGGTGCCCAACTGGCTCGCGGTCTCGTCCGCCGGCACGCGTGCCGCGCGGACACCGCAGCCCGCCGGACGGTAGAGCCCAAGCCCCGCACGGGCACGGTGAGCATCGAGGTCGGTTTGACTGCCCTCGCCTCCATTCGCACAATGCAGGTGCTCCGGCTGATCGTCCCTCCATCGTTCCCCCACCCATGAGCATCGTGCCCTCGGAGACGCGCGGCGTGTGGCTCCGGGCGGTCGCCACGCTCCTCGCTTGCAGCCTTGCTGCACGATCGGGCGCCGCGTGGGCGGGCGATGTCGCGCCTGCCGCCCCGGAAGTCGCCACGCGGCGGTTGCTCGACGCCCTGGACGAACGTCAGATGCCCGACGTGGCTCTGTGGGTGCTCGACCGCATCGTCGGGGATCCCGACACGTTTCCGACGCTGCAGAAGGAGGCCTCCTTCCGGCGGGCCACGGCGCTCGTGGCCGCGAGCCGGCTCGAGACCGACGCGAAGAAGCGGGCGCAGATCCTCGACGACGCCGAAAAGGAGATCGAGCAATTCCTTGCCGCGGGCCCCGATGGAGAGCGGGCGATCGCCGCGTTCACGCAAAAAGGCAATCTGCTCGTGGAACGCGGGCGGGCGAAGGTGGAGCAGTCGAAGCGCGCCGGCGAGGACGTGAAGGCGCGTCTCGCCGAGGCGGTCGAGTTCTTCGACAAGGCGATCAAGGCGCTCGAAGGCAAGGGAGACAAGGAGATCGCCACGGCGACCAATGCCGAGGACGCGGTGCTCAAGGAGTTGCGCACGGTGGATCAGCGGCTCGTGGAACTCCAGGGCACGGGCAAGCCGGACGAAAAGGAGGAAGAGGGAGGCAAGGCGGCCAAGAAGCCGCCGCGGAAGCCCTCCGACATGCGGCTCGTCGAGCAACTCGAGGAGCGGCAGGACGCCCTGCGGGGCCAGTTGCTCCAGACGCGGCTCCTCATCGGCGGCGCCTACTTCGAGAAGTCGAAGGCGTTGCCCGTGGGTTCAGAGGAGTGGAAGGCGGCGCTCAACAAGTCGGCCGCCGATTACAAGGAACTGTTCACCAAATATCGTTCCCGCGGCGCCGGCCTTTTCGCCCGCTATTACGAGGGACGCAATTATCTGCTGCTCGCCCAGGCGGAGACGAACGCCGACGCCAGGAAGAAAATGGTCGACCAGTCGCTGCTCACGCTCTCCGACGTGAGTGGGCTCGACGGCGAGGCGGGATTCGTTCCGTCGCTGCGGGCCAAGGCGATCGGCGCCACGCTCGAGGGCTGGCTCGAACTGAAGAAATACGCCGACAAGGAGTTCAAGGACTTCGATGAGCGGATGCAGAAGATCGTGCTTGCGACCGTGCCGCTCGATCGGCTCGATCCGGATCTGCTGACGATGAAATATCGCGCGGCTTTGTTCTACGAGCGGGCTGCCGACGCGCTGCAAGACAAGGTCAGGGGTCGGCCGCTCCTCCAGAACGCGAAGAAGCTCGCCCTTGAAGTCGCGAAGGTGAATCGTGACCACGCCCACGAGGCCCGCGTGTTGCTCGAGCAACTCGGCAAGTCACTGCCCGAGGATGCTGCCGGAGTGGCGGCTTCGTTCGAGTCGGCGATGGATGCCGTGCGGGTTTCGCTCGCCGCGATGCAACAGAAGCAGGCCGAGGCGAAGCAGGCTCAGGCGGCAGGGAACGCGGCCGGGTCGGAGGCGGCGCAGAAGGCGGCCGCCGTCGAACGCGACAAGCTCATCGCCGGCCTCCGCAAGGCCCTGCCACTGGCGACCGAGGAAGACCTCGATGCCGTCAATCAGGCACGCTACATGCTTACGTTCATGCTCTACGACGCCCGCCGGCTGCACGACGCGGCCGCGCTCGGGACGTTTCTTGCGGAGCGGTATCCGAATGCCCGCGGGAGCCGGCAGGCGGCGAAGGTCGCCATGGCGAGCCTGCAGCAACTATCGAAGGACGGTGCGCCCGAATGGCGGCCGGCTGCGAAGCGTCAGTGCGCCGACATGGCAGGGCTGATCATCCGCACCTGGCCCGAGGAGGCCGAGAGTGCCGACGCCGCGGTGATCGCGATCGCCACGGCTACGGAGGCTCGCGACCCCGAAAAGCTGCTCGAGATCCTTGCCCAGGTGCCCACCGCCTCACCGCGCCGGGCCGAGGTGCTGCTGCTTGCCGGCAATGCGCTGTATCGCGACGTTCTCGACAAGCGGTCGCTCGAGGAAGGAGCGCGACCGGCCGCGGAATCGCTCGCGGCCTGGAAGCAGCGGGCGGCCGAGGCGATCGACGAAGGCCTTGCCGCCATCCCCCCCGGAACTCCGCCGGCCAAGACCACCGTGGCGGCTGTGCTCGCCCGCGTCCGCATGGCGATTGAGGACGGCAACCGCGAGCTCGCCCAGCGGTTGCTCGAACACCCGGAGTATGGCCCTTGGACGCTCGTCAACGGTCAGGATCCGAACTTTGCGAGTGGTTCGTTGGCGGAAGCGACGCTCCCGGTCGCGCTGCGGTTCTTCATCCAAGCCGACCAACTCGACAAGGCTCAGCAGGCGATGGACAAGCTCGAGGCGGCTGCGGGTACGGGCGAAGAGGCGTCGGCCAAATTGACGGCGATGTATCTGACGATGGGCCGCGACCTCCAGGGGCAGCTCGACGCCCTCGGCGCCGGAGGCAAGGCCGGTTCGCCCGAGGCGCTCGCGCAGGCCACGGCGATCCTCGGCGGATTCGAGAAGTTTCTCGACGGAGTCGCGAAGCGCGATCAAAAGACGTCGTCGCAGATCTGGGTGGCGACCACCTACCTCTCGCTGGGATCGGGTGCCGGCACCGGGTCGGTGGTGCCGAAGGCCAAGGCGGAGGGCTATCTCGCCAAGGCTGCGGAGACCTACCAGCGGCTGCTGCAAAACGGCGGCGACGAGATCACGAAGTTCGAGCCGGCGATCCGCCTCAAGGTGGCCAACGTGTATCGGGAACTCGGAAAGTGGGATGAGGCCCAGGAGCAGATCGACTGGATTCTCGCCGATCCCAAGCGGCAGAATTCGCTCGAAACCCAGATCCAGGCCGCCGAACTCCTGCAGACTGCCGGTGAAAAGTCGGCCGACAAGGAGAAGGCCGAGCAGTATCTCAAGCAGGCTATCGTGGGCCGGCGAAACGGGGCGAGCGTCGTCTGGGGCTGGGGAGGGATCGCCAACAAACTTGCCCGCCAAGCCTTCGCGTCGAGCGATGAGAAGGCGCTGGACGCACGTGCCAAGTTTTTCACCGCCAGGCTGAACGTGGCCATGTGCCGGTTGGCTCGGGCGAAGGCGGCCACGCAGGATCGCGAAAAGTTGCTGGAGATGGCATACAACGATATTGCGATCACGTACAAGCTTTATCCGGAGATGGGCGGCAAAGGCATGGAGAAGCAGTTCGACAGACTGCTCAAGGAGATCGAGAAAAACCGCGGTGCTCCTGCGCCGAAAGGTTTGTCGGGTCTCAATGAGAGCCAGCCGGCCGCAACCGGGGCGGGGACATGACGGCCACACCAGAGTGGAATCGCAGGGAGTTTGAGTCATGAGCGGAATGAGCAAGCGACGATCGGTTGGGTGGCTGACGATGCGTTGGGCGGCTGCCGCCTCGTTCGCGATCGCCGTGGCCTCCTCGGGGGGGCGTGCCCAGGCACAGGCTCCGGATCGTGTGATCTCGACCGAGGGCACGGTCACCGGGAAGGTGCTTTCCGTGTCGACGGATGCCGTGGAGATTGAGGAACGCGGCGGCGAAAGCCGGAAGATTCCGATCGACCAGATTCGCGACGTGCAGTTCGGCGGCGAGCCGCAGTCGCTGCGGGCAGCACGTTCGATGCTCGCCCGGGGCCGGGCCGCCGACGCCGTCGAGGAGGTGGCGAAGGTCGAGACGGCGGAACTCGACGGGGCCGAGCCGCTCGTGCTCGAGGAGCTGGAATTCGTGAAGGCGGCTGCCGCCGGCCGCGCTGCGCTGGCAGCCGGAGCCGATCCGAAGGATGCCGGCAGGCTGGTGGGAGAGTTTCTCGCCAAGCACCCACAGAGCCACCACTACTATGATGTGCAGCAATTGCTCGGCGACCTCCTCGTGCGGGCTGGAAAGCCCGACGCGGCGCTTACGGCTTACGCCACGCTTGCGAAAGGCCCCGCCGCCCTCAAGGTGCGTTCGGCCGCTGCGAAGGCCGGCATGCTCTTCGACCAGCAGAAGTTCGCCGAGGCCATGGCGGAGTATGACGCGGCGCTCACCATCGCCGCCGGCGACGATGCGAGCGCCGAGCAGAAGCGGGGAGCCGAACTCGGCAAGGCACGCTGCCTCGCGCAGCTCGGGAAGAACGCCGACGCCGTGGCGCTCGTGCAGGGGATCATCCGGCGGGCCGACCCGGAGGAGAAGGAGTTGCTCGCGCGGGCCTACAACGTGCTCGGCGGCGCCTATCGGGCGGCGGGCGACAAGGATCAGGACGCCGTTATCGCCTTTCTCACGGTCGACCTTGTCTACAACGGCAGTCCGGACAGCCACGCTGAAGCACTCGCCCATCTCTCGGAACTGTGGGAGAAGGGTAAAAATCCTGAGCGGGCACGCGAGGCACGCAAGTCGCTGCAGGATTCGTATCCCACGAGCCCGTGGGCGAAGAAGGTGGCTGCCGCCGGTGGCGCGTGAGCGGCTTCGTCCCCTGATCTGATTTTGCGGGGCAAAGTTCTTTGGCGTAGGATGTGCGTCGATTCAGAATCATTCTGTAAGGAGACACGTGATGCGGATGGGAGTCGTCGGCGGGTGTCGGGGTGGCGTGGGCTGGCGGTGGATCGCGGCGGGCCTTGATCTTTCGAGGAGGCTGCTCGTGGCCATGGCCATGCTCGTCACCGCCGTCGGTCCGACGCTCGCGGTGTTCCCCGGTGTCGCCGTGGCCCAAGACGAGGAGGCCGCCGCGGGAGAAGAGCCGGCGGCGGAGGGCGAGAGCATGCTCGTCTTCTACTACAACGCCCTCGGCCTGAAGTACGTCATCGTGTTTCTTCTCCTCTCCTTCGGGCTCGTGGCGCTGCTCGTGATGTGCTTCCTGCAGATCCGTAAGCCGGTGCTGATGCCACCCGGGCTCAGTCAGGCGTTCGAGACCCACCTCGACGCGAAGGAGTATCAGCAGGCCTACGAATTGGCGAAGAACGACGACTCCTATCTTGGGCAGGTGCTGGCCGCGGGCATGGGCAAATTGCAGTCGGGCTACGGTGCCGCCGTCGAGGCCCTGCAGGCCGAGGAGGGGGAGCAGGCGATGAAGCTCGAGCACAAGATCAGCTATGTGTCGCTCATCGGGGCGCTGGCCCCGATGTTCGGGCTGCTCGGCACCGTCGACGGGATGGTGTCGGCGTTCATGATCATCGCCAAGTCGGCCACGGCCCCAAAGCCGAACGAACTCGCGATCGGCATCTCGCAGGCGCTCATCACGACGCTCATCGGTCTTTGGCTGGCGATTCCCGCCATCGCCTGCTTCGCCCTCTTCAAGAACTGGCTGCAGAAGCTCAATGGCGACGTCGACGCCGAGGCCATGCGGCTGATGTCGCGGTTCGCGAACATGGGCAAGAAGTGAGCCCACCATGGCACGCAAACGAGGTGGTGATCCGTCGACGACCGACATCGACATGACGCCGATGATCGACATGACGTTCCAGCTCATCACGTTCTTCATGTTCGTGATGAACTTCTCCGAGGCCGAGCAGGACGAGCGGATCCAGCTGCCCTCGAGCCAGCTTGCCAAGCCGGTCGAGGGTGTGATGGAGACGCCGATCACGCTGCAACTCACCAACAACGGGTCGGTCATTTACGCGGGCGAATTGGTGGCTGTGCGCGATATCGGCGGCTACCTCGAGCGGGAGAAGAGCGTGATGCTCGATGCCGGCAAGGAGCCGAGCGCCGCGACCGTGATCGTGCGGGCCGACGGACGGGCGAAGACCGGCGAGGTGCAGGAGATCATCCGCATCTGCCAGGAAAAGGGGTTCGAGCGGTTCGCCCTCCGGGCACAGTACGACGAGGGCTAGAATCCGATGGCCAAGCGAGAGTCGTCGCTGGGAGACAAGGTGTCGGTCGACATGACGCCCATGATCGACGTCGTGTTCCAGTTGATGTCGTTCTTCATGTGTACGCTCAAGGTGGTGGCCCCGGAGGGCGACTTCGACATCCGGATGCCTCTTGGCGTGGCGGCGGCCGCCACGCCCGACGACCAGCAGGTGCCGCCCGTCCGCGTGAAGCTCTCCGCCGGCGACGACGGGTCCCTGGCCGGCATCGCGATGAACGGCCAGCCGGTCGGGGATTTCGAGGAATTGCGGAAGCGGATCCTGGCGCTCGTCGGCACCGATTCGGGCCCGAACTCGCTCGCCGAGCGCACCGAGGTGGAGCTCGACTGTGACTACGGGCTCAAGTACGTGAACGTCGTCCGCGCGATCACGGCCGTGTCGGGCAAGGTGCAGGACGGCCAGATCGTGGAACTGATCAAGAAGATCAAGTTCACGCCCCCGAAACGCGGCTGACCGGCCCGCATATCTCGCGCGACGGCTTCGGGCTCCCCGTATCCCCTCGCCGGACGGCAGGGCAGGCGATAATCACCCGCATTCGGAGCCGGCGGCACGCTGCTCCATCG
>CAZDTC010000106.1:0-7159 GCA_964508125.1 uncultured Candidatus Kuenenia sp. | reverse complement strand
CGGGATACGGGGAGCCCGAAGCCGGCGCGCCACCAACAGGGCGTGACAGGCTAAAGCCTATCCCACGTGTGTCCGGCCTCGTACGCGTCCCGTCACCGTGCCCCGGCCTCGATCGTGCGCATCACGTCGAGGACGGTCGACTCACCGCCGTTGAGTGCGATCACCTGCACGCCGACGGGAAGGCCGCGACTGCCGCGGTCGGTGGCCGAGGCAGCCTGCTCGACCGGATCGCGCGAGGCGACGCGGCCGGCTTCCTCGTCGGCACGCACCGTGGTGACCGGCACCGTGCCGGCGGCGAGATCGAGCAGGTTGGCGAGGAGGCAGGGGAACGCCGCGGGGAGGAGCGTCGCAGCGGTGCCGTGCCGAAGCGCCGGCAGCGCCGACACGGGGCACACGATCGCGTCGCAGTCATGGGCCAGACGCGCCACGCGGTCGGCCAACGCCGAGCGGGCCGCGAGCACGCGCTCGAGGTCAGCGGATGTCCGAGGGCCGGTAGCGAGGAGCGCCGCGGCCTCGATGCGGCGGCCGAGGAGTCGGCAGGCGGCGGCGACGGGCGGTCGCACGAGGCGCGGCAGGCCGGCCAGGCGCAGAAGCCGCTCGATCGGCGGCATCGGCCGCACGCCGCCGAATAGCCGGCGAATGTCCACGCCTCCGTCGGCCGCCACGAGCTTGAGGAGGAGCCAGGCCGCCTCGAGCGCGAGATCCCCTGGGACGCGTTGCGCCTGGCAGCCACGCGCCGCGAGGTGCCCCACAGCCTCGTGGACGCCGCGGCGGATCGCCGCCGACGGGGCGAGCACCCCGGCCTCGTCCCACCACCCGATCCGCAGCGGCATGCCCGGCCCCGGCGGCGTTACGCCGGGGATGAGGGCCGCGCAAGCCAGCGTGAGGTCGTCGACGGTTCGCGCGAGGAAGCCCGCCCGCGGGCGAATGGCCGTGAGATGAGGCAGCGTGTCGAAGGCACCGGCTTCGCCCAGGGTGGCCGTGCGCGGCAGGAAGCCCGCGATGCCGCAGGCATGCGCAGGCTGACGGATCGACCCCGCCAGATCAGTGCCCACCGCGAGCGGCACGACGCCGGCGGCCACGAGCGCCGCATCGCCGCCGCTCGATCCTCCCGGCCCGCGGCCTATCGCCGTGGGGTGATTGGTCCGGCCCCACACGGGATTGTCGGTCTCGTGCAGCCACATCGCCTGCGGCACGTTGGCCTTGCCGACGATCACCGCCCCGGCCGCCCGTAATCGGACCACGATCTCGGCATCGTGCGCGTCGCGCGCATCGCGGGCCGGAATGCCGAGCGTCGTTCGCAGCCCGCGCACCGGGAAGCATTCCTTCACGCTGACGGGCACACCACCCAGCGGCCGGCCCGCGAGGCCGGCGAGTTCCGCGGCGGCGGCGGCGTGCCGCGGTTGGACGAGTGCGTTGAGCCGCTCGTGCGTGGCGCGATGCCGGGCCAAGTGATCGGCCAGCACGTCGGCAGCCGTCGAACGCCCGGCGGCGACCGCGGCCGCGATCGCCGCGGCGTCACCGCTCAAAAAAGATCCTCGACGGGAGTGGAAGTCTTGGCGAGCGACCGGCAGTCGGCAGCCCAGATCACGTCGCCGTCGAACACGACTCCCGTCACGAGCACCCGCTCCCCGGGTTCGATCTTCGGCTCGGTACGCGAGATCACGTTCACGCTCAGCGGCTCCGCGCCATCGACCGTGACGAGGATCGACCAGTACGGGCCCACCCGCCGAACGCCATCGAACGTGGCCAGCAGCACCGCTCCATCGACCGCCCGCTTCTTCGATCCGAGCCACATGCCGCTGAGCCGAGCGAGATCCTTCTGCAAGCCCCCATCGGCGGCGATGCCCGTGGACAGCGGATCGATGGCTGCTAACGCATCACCGAGTGGTCGCCCCGAGTCGACCGCGACCTTCTCGAGGAGCACGAGCTGCTCGGCGGCGGCGGCCAGCCGCTTGTACCACGCCACCAGCAATTTCTTGCGTTCGGGAGCCTCCGGATCGGCCGCAGCGAGTTCGTCGAACGCGGCCGACGCCTCCCCGACCGCCGCGTTCAAGGCCGTGAGGTCGAGCGGCTCCGGCTCCGGGGGTGCCGGCGGCTCGGCGGGCGGCAAAGGCGGGGTGGCAGGCTCGTCGAAAGAGGCGTCCGCAGGCATCTTCATCGGCGCGTCGGCGACCACGGGCTCGCCCTCGATCGCGGCTGCCGCAAGGTCGGCCGCCGGTGCAGCCGGATCGTCGACTGTCGCGGGTTCGGCGGGAGGCTCGGGCGTGTCTGGCACGGCGGGCAGGTCATCGAGCGCCGACGGGGCGTCGAGCTTGGGACCTCCGGAGTTCCTGAAGCCAGGCTGGAGTTTCTGGGGCAAGAGAAACGCCACTTGCTCCGGCATCATGCCGGCCAACTTGAAGGGATCACGCTCGAAGCCCCAGATGAGGATGGCGTAGGTGATGGGGATCGCCATCACGCCACCAAGCACGATCGCGATCAACTGGCCGATCCCACCGCCCTGTTTGCGGGCCCGCGCCCGCGGCTTCGCCGCCGCGACGGTCGCTGCTGCTGCTGCATCGGCGATCCCCACGCCTTCCTGCTGAAACTCCTCCGCACCCGGCGCCGCCGCCTCGCCAAGGTCGCTCACTCCGTCGAAACCGGACGCGTCGAACGATGGCTGATCGTCGCTCGTGAAATCATCGAGGGCCGGTTCCCCGGTCTCGGAAGCCGCGTCCGCGGCGAGGGCTTCGGGCCATTCATCCACGGGCATGTCGCCGCTCGCCGGATCAAGTCCGCTCGGGGAGACCAGGCCGGAAAAGCCCGTGCCCACCTCCACATGCGATGAGCCCATCGGGGGCTCCGCGATGCCGTGCGCCTCGTGGTGGAGGTCGTCCGTCTCGATTACTCCCTCGGGTGGAAAGATGGCCAACGGCTCCTCGCTCGCCACGTCTGCCGACGGCTCAGAGAGCCACGCGGAGATGTCGTCGACGCCAGCCGCTCCCTCCCCCTCATCGGCGGCGGGTGGCTGGGATTGGTCGGAGATCTCGCTGGCCGCATCGAACGAGAACGAAAACCCGTCGGCTGATTGGCCGGCCGCATCGTCGTCGATGCCTGCCCATGGATCTGGAGCCGATTCGTCTTTGTCGTCGACCATGAAACCCTCGCGCGTTGCGAAACAATACGTGAGCCGGCCAGGATTCGCCCATCCAAAAAAAGTCTACCACCGTCACCCACGAAGTGGAAAATCGCGGCCCATGGGATGGCGGCCGGCCGCTTCCCGCTGCGACAGCCCGTGGGCCTCGCCGTACCGCCGCCACAGGCTGTCGACGAGCCACCGTTCCGACACGGGCATCCCTGTCGCCTGCTCGACGAGGCGATCCGACTCCACGAGGCGGCCATGGGCATGGACATTCCGGCGCAGCCACTCGAGGAGCCCCGCGAACCGGCCGGCAGCGATCTCCTGATCGAGCCCTGGCAATTGTGCCTGCGCGGCATGCATCAACTGTGCGGCGAACAGGTTTCCCAGCGTGTACGTCGGAAAGTAGCCGACGAGTCCGGCACTCCAGTGGATGTCCTGAAGCACGCCCTCGGCGTCCGTCGGGGGCCGCATGCCGAAGTCGCGCTCGAACCGGTCGTTCCAGGCATCGCGGAGGTCGGCGACCGCGAGCGTGCCCTGCACGACGGCCCGCTCGAGATCGAATCTCAGCATCACGTGCAGGTTGTATGTGACTTCGTCCGCTTCGACCCGGATGAACGACGGCGTCACCGCCATGGCCGCCCGCTGCACGTCGGTGGCGTCGCTCCCGGCGAGTGCCTCGGGAAAAGCCGTGCGGGCCATCGGAAAACACCACTCCCAGAAGGCGGGGGATCGGCCGACGAGGTTTTCCCAGAGCCGCGACTGCGACTCGTGGATGCCGAGCGAGACGGCCTCGCCGGGAGGCAGGCCGAACCATTCCCGCGGAAGCCCCTGCTCGTAGAGGCCGTGCCCCGCCTCGTGGAGCACGCCGTAGAGCGCCGAGGGCAGGAACTGCTCGTCCCAACGGGTCGTGATCCGGCAGTCGTCCGGCCCCATCGTCGAGCAGAAGGGATGGGACGTGGTATCGAGCCGCCCCCGGGTGAAGTCGAATCCGATCCGCTCGGCGACGGCGCGCGTGAACTCCTGCTGCGCTGCGAGTGGATAACGCCTCCGCAGCACAGCATCGTCGGGTCGTCGGGGCGCGTGCACGCACTCCCGTACGAGCCTCACGATCCCGCTCCGGAGCCGGTCGAACCGATCCGCGATCGCGTGCCAGGAGGCCCCGGGCTCGTAGTCGTCCATCAGGGCGTCGTAGGGGTCGCGATCCGGCAGTTGGCAGGCCGCCTGTTCCCGCTTGAGCGCGAAGACGCGTTCGAGCGACGGTTGAAGCATCTCCCACGACGACTCCGCGCGGGCCGTTCGCCACGCCTGCTGCGCTTCGACGCAGGTCTTCGCGAGTTCCTCCACGAGCCGCGCGGGCAACCGGGCCTGCTTGAGAAAATCGCGCTCCAGGAGCCGGATCGTGCCGGCGACCTCCGGCGGCCCGGACCGCGCGAGCGGGCCGGCGGCGAGCGTGGCGATCCGCTCCCCGTGGGCCGGCTCGGTGCGCAGGCGGTGCACGAGGCCCGCGACCGCAGCCGCCTGCTCGGCCCGATACCCGCCCGCCCGGGGCGGCAGGTAGGTCTGTTCATCCCAGCCGAGCAGAGCCTCCACCGAAGCCAGCACTGCCGCCCGCCGCGCCTGGCTGCAGACCTCCTCGAAAAGCTCCTCGGGAGCCTGCGTCGCCGCCGCGCGTGTCGAGGTCGTCATGGCGGCAGAGTATGCTGGCCTCACTCCGGAGACGCAAACCAGCCATGCTCGACGCCCTCGTGGTCGCTCCCCATCCCGACGACGCGGAATTGGGCATGGGCGGCACGATCGCACTGATGCTCGCCAAGGGGCTGCGCGTCGGCGTCCTCGACCTCACCGACGGCGAGCCCACGCCCCTTGGCTCCGTCGACACGCGGACCCGGGAGACCGCGGCCGCCACGGCCGTGCTCGGCATCCCCTGGCGCGAAAACCTCGGCCTTCCCAACCGCAGGCTGCGGCCCACGCTCCGGGCGCGGGCCCTGCTCGCGGGCGCGATCCGTCGCACCCGGCCGCGTTGGCTCTTCGCACCGCATTGGGTGGACGCCCATCCCGACCATGCAGCGGCGACGCGGCTCGTGGAGGCGGCACGGTTCTGGGCCAAATTGACCAAGTGCGATCTGCCTGGGGAGCCATGGCATCCGGAACGCATCTATCACTACGCCTGCGTGCACCTCAAGGTGGTGACCCGGCCGGCGTTCGTGGTCGACATCTCATCCACGTGGGAACTCAAGGCCCGCAGCCTTGCCTGCTACGCCAGCCAGTTCCCCCAGACCGCGCCGCGGCCCACGGTGATCGAACGCGTGGCAGCATCGGCAAGCTGGTGGGGGGCGATGATCGGGACCACGCACGGCGAGCCGTTCACGGCCCGTGAACCGATCGGCCTGCGGGGCTTCGCCGACCTCTTCTGAACCGCCCGATTCGCCCGGATATCGGGGTCGCGCCGCGCCGCTTCCGGGGATGGCTGGCCCGATCGCGGAGACTCGGGGGGCACGTCGGGGAAGGGTGCTGCCGCCGACGCCGGCCTGCCGATACCCAATGCGGCCCGGGTCGGGAGTGTTCCCGCCGCCGGCCCAGCTCGTCTCCGAGAGCCCTCCCATGCCCGCACGCGACATCAACGTCATCGCCCTGGTCAAGGGTGGTGAACGCTACGTGTTCCTGTACGACGACGACAGCCGCGCGGAGGCGCTCAAGACCCTCGGTCGATACGCCGCCAACCCCGACCTGAGTTTTTCGTGGTACGACGCGGCCGTGCTGGGGCAGAAGGTGCGGGTGAACACGCCGCAGACCAACCGGCTGCGGAGTGTGCCCCCGGCGGATCGCACGGCCTGATCCAGGGGCGCCAGTGCCATGGCCGCCCGAACACCGGCATCGAGCGGGGCGTTCACCACCGCCATGGACCGCTTCCTGCGTTTCATGGTCGCCGAGCGCGGTGCTTCGCCGCTCACGCTCAAGAGCTACCGCGAGGATCTTCTCCAACTCGAGGAGTTCCTCCAGTCGGCCGGCTGCTGCGCTCCGGCCGACGCTTCGAGCGCCCTCCTGCGTCGTTTCCAGTCCGGCCTCGGCGCCGCCGGATACGCCGCCTCGACGGTCGCCCGCAAGCTCGCGAGCATGCGCAGCTTTTACGCATTCGGCCAACGCGAGGGCTGGGTGAAGGTCAATCCAGCGAAGCCGCTGCGCAGCCCGCGACGGCCGCGCAAGTTGCCCACCTTCCTCACCGGCGAGGAAATCGCAACGCTCCTCGCCGCTCCCGACCCTGCCGCCCCGGGCGGCCTCCGCGACCGCGCCATCCTCGAACTCATGTATTCCGCCGGCGTCCGCGTCCGCGAACTCGTCACGCTCGACGACGCCGACCTCGATCTCACCAACGGCACCGTCCGTGTCCGGGGCAAGGGCCGTCGCGAGCGACTCGGCATCGTGGGCTCGCCCGCCCGCGCCGCCATCCGCGCCTGGCTGGCCGCCCGAACGAAGCCTCCCCAGGCCACGGCCAGCCGAAGCCGTCCGCTGTTCACGAACCGCTTCGGCGGTCGGCTGTCCGTCCGCGGCGTCGCCCGCCTCCTGGAGAAACATCTCGCCACGGCCGGCCTCGCCACGCGGGCCAGCCCCCACACCCTGCGACACAGTTTCGCGACCCACCTCCTCGACGCCGGCGCCGACATCCGCAGCGTCCAGGAACTCCTCGGCCACAAGAGCCTGGTGACGACGCAGATCTACACGCACGTCACCACGACCCGCCTGCGCGAAGCCTTCGACAAGGCCCACCCTCGCGCCCGGTGACGCAGACGCGTAGGACAGGCTTCAGCCTGTCATGCCTCGAATAACGCACCGGCTTCGGACTCCCCGTATCCTCCCTCAACTCGTAGGCGCCAGGAACTTCCGGCGGAGACGGTCGGTGCGATGCGCAAGAGCCGATGGGCAGATACGCGGCTTACTCCAAGCGCACCATCACAGTTGAGAAGGGACTAGCGATCGCCCTCGGCGATGGAGCAGCGTGCCGCCGGCTCCGAATGCGGGTGGTTATCGCCTGCCTGA
>CAZDTC010000105.1:0-7204 GCA_964508125.1 uncultured Candidatus Kuenenia sp. | reverse complement strand
CGCCTTCGGCTTCGAGGTGATCAACGGCTTTCACGACACGGCCAACGCCGTGGCGACGGTGATCTACACGAAATCGATGAAGCCTACTCCCGCCGTCGTGTGGTCGGGCCTCTGGAACTTCATCGGCGTGCATGCCGGTGGGATCGGCGTCGCGTTCAGCATCGTCCACCTGCTCCCCGTCGACCTGCTCGTGAACATCAAGAGTGGCCGCGGCCTGGCGATGGTGCTCTCGCTGCTCGGCGCGGCGATCATCTGGAACTTCGCCACGTGGTATCGCGGGCTGCCGGCCTCCAGCTCGCACTCGCTCATCGGCTCGATCATGGGTGTCGGCATGATGAACGCCTGGCTCGAGCAGGGCTCGATCTTCCAGGGGATCAATTGGCACAAGGCTGCCGAAGTGGGCGTGGCGCTCCTGCTCTCCCCCGTGATCGGCTTCGGCCTCGCCGCGGTGCTCCTGATCGTGGCCAAGAGACTGATCCCGGCCCGCGAGCTCTACGAGCCCCCGCACGGTGACCGGCCGCCGCCATGGTGGATCCGCGCCCTCCTCATCGGCACCTGCACCGGCGTCAGCTTCGCCCACGGCTCGAACGACGGCCAGAAGGGCATGGGCCTGATCATGCTCGTGCTCATCGGGATCGTGCCGGCCGCCTACTCCCTCGACATGGGCAGCTCATCCCAGGACATTACGGCCACCGTCGAAGCGGCCCGCCAGCTCGAACAGGAGCTCGCGGAGCCGCAGCTGGCGATGATGATGAACGCCCTCAAGGATCAGCATCTGGCCAACAGCAGGGTCGAGCGGATCGCCCGCCGCGACGGCGTGGCGGCGGCAGCCGTGCTCGAATCGGAACTCGTGGAGAAGGTGTTCGATCCGTATCCGGGCAACGACGTCGTGCTTGCGACGCTCGATCCCCTGCCCCTCTGCCGGGACGTGCTCGCGACCCTCGACGGCCGCACGAGCTTCGCCGACCTGGATGCCGACGACCGGTGGAAGCTGCGCACGCAGCTCGTCGAGCTCGGTGCCTCGGTGCGCACGCTCCTGCGGCAGTTCGGCGACACGCTCGCCGAGGACCGCCGCAAGGTGCTCAAGAGCCTTGCCGGCCAGCTCGCCAAGCCCGTCGAATACGTTCCGGAGTGGGTCGTGATGGGTGTGGCGTTGTGCCTCGGACTGGGCACGATGTTTGGCTGGGAGCGGATCGTGGTCACGGTCGGCGAAAAGATCGGCAAGACACACCTCACCTATGCTCAGGGCGGCGCCGCGGAACTCGTGGCCGCCTCCACGATCGCGATGGCCGACTCGCTCGGCATGCCTGTGAGCACGACGCACGTGCTCTCGAGCGGCGTGGCCGGCACGATGTGGGCCAACAGGTCGGGCATCCAGCCGGAGACGGTGCGCGAGATCGCCCTGGCGTGGATCCTCACGCTCCCGGTCGCCATGACCCTCTCGGGCGGCCTCTACTGGCTCGCCACGTTTGCGACCGGCTGATCGCGAACACGTTTCGGCAGCTCGGTCGCGCCGGCTCCGAATGCGGGTGATTACCGCCTGCCCTGCTAACCGGCGAGGGGATACGGGGAGTCCGAAGCCGGCGAGCGGGACTCGAGATCGAATACGAAAAGACCGCGAGTTTGACGCGTGACGCGTGGCGGTTTAGCGTTGCGAAGAGATCGGTACCGTCCGCCCCGGGAACTTCCATGCTATTGCGTCGCGTCCTGCTCGCGCTCGTTTCTGTGTCCGTGCCCCTGCAGCTCACGGCCGCCGAGCCGGCAACGTACACGGTGAAGCCCGTGCCCTTTCGGATCGAGGCGAAGATCGAGGGCACGTTCGAGCCGCCCCAGCTCGTCGAGGTGCGGCCCGATATGCGCCGCTGGACGCAGCTCGTCGTCGAGGAGGCCGTGCCGCACGGCACGCGCGTCGGCAAGGGAGACGTGCTCATCCGGCTCGACACGGAGAAGCTCGATGAGACGATCCGGGATCTCGAGATGGCGGGGCGGCTGGCCGCCGTGGCCCTCGGCCTGCTCGAGCGGGAGGTGGGGCTGCTCGAGAAGTCGACGCCGCTTCAGCTCGAGGTGGCGGCCCGTGCGCGGCGCATGATCGAGGAAGACGTGAAGCGATACGAGGCGAAGGAGGCCGAACTCGCCGTCGCGACCAACGACAAGCAGCTCAAGGCCGCCGAGTTTTTCCTGGAGAATGCCGAGGAGGAACTCGCACAACTCGAGAAGATGTATGAGCAGGACGATCTCACGGAGGAGACGGAGCAGATCGTGCTCAAGCGGTCCCGGTTCGAGGCCGAGATGGCCCGGTTCAATGCCGCCCTCAGCCGCGACCGTCATGAACGCGTGGCTCAATTCGATCTGCCGCGGCGGCGCGAGTTTGTCGACACGCTCGCCAAGTCTTCGGAGCTCGACTTCGAGAAGGCGCAGGCGGGGCTGCCGGTGGCCCTCGAGAAGCAGCGGCTCGAGCTCGAGAAGGCGCGGAACGAGCAGCGAAAGGCGGCCGAGAATCTCACGGAACTCAAGGCGGAGCGGGAGCGGCTGCCGATCCGCGCGCCGGCCGACGGCATCGTGTATTACGGCAAGTGGCGGCAGGGAAAGTGGACGGATGCCGATTCGGCGGCGGGCCGGCTGCGGCCCGGCGGCCAGCTCGACGCTCGCGACACGATCATGACGGTCATCGGCCCCGGGAAACTCGCGCTGCGGGCGGGGGTGGCCGAGAAGGACCTCGCCCGTGTCACGGTCGGGTATCCGGCGAAGGTCGTGCCCAAGGCGTTTCCCGAGGTGAAGCTCGGAGCGCGGGTGCGGAGCGTGTCGGCGGTGCCGGTGGCTGCGGGGCGGTTTGACGCCGTGCTCGACCTGGCCGAGGAGCATCCGCGGCTTTCTGCGGGCATGGAGGCGGAGGTGCGCGTGATCGCCGAAAGCCGCCCCGACGCGCTGGCCGTACCCAAGAAGGCCGTGTTCAGCGAGCCTCTCGACGACGATGCCCGGTTTGTCTACGTGGCCGTCGAAGGGCAGGAGCCCCGGAAGCGGTCGGTCGCCGTGGGCCGCGCCAATGACGAACTCATCGAGATCGCCGCGGGCCTTTCGCTCGGTGAAGTGATCCTCACCGAAAAGCCAAAGGCCGACGAGAAGCCCAAGGGCAACGACAAGGGCTCGGGGAACGGCGAATCCAAGGAGGGGGAAAAGCCAGCCGACGCGAAGCCACCTGCAGCCGACGCGAAGCCGGCCGAGAAGCCCGCCGTCGCAACGCCCGCGGCTCCAGCGAAGGGATGAGCACCGTGAGCTTCGCCCGGGCGGCCGCCGTGATTTTCGTCGCCTGTTCGGCGGTTTGTTGCGGGCTTGTGGCACACCTTCCAGCCCGCGGCGACGAATCGCCCGACGCGGCGGCGAGTCGGTTTCGAGCCGCGGAGGTCGGCCCGCAGGCGGCGCCCGTCGAGCCCGTGCCGGCGGAGGAACTCGAGGCCGGGATCGCCCGCGGCGTGGCATTCCTCGTGGGGTGTCAGCGACCGGACGGATCGTGGGGCTCGGCGAACAACACGCAGGGGGGCATCGATATCTACGCTCCACCCCCGGGTGCCCACCATGCTTTTCGGGGCGCTGTGACGAGCCTGGGCATCGCGGCGCTCATCGAGTCGGGCGACACATCGCCGACGGTCACCGCAGCGATCGACCGGGCCCAGGCGTGGCTGCTCGACCATCTGCCGGATCTCCGGCGGGCCACACCCGACACCCTCTACAACGTGTGGGGCCACGCCTACGGCATCGAGGCCCTCGCCCTCCTCCACCGCCGCGCCGCGGCCGATCCGGGACTCCAGGCGAAATTGAAGGACTGCATCGCCGGCCAGGTCGAACTGCTCGACCGCTACGAGTCGGTCGACGGCGGCTGGGGCTACTACGACTTCCGGATCGGCAGCCGGAAGCCCGCGGCGAGCCCCAACAGCTTCACGACGGCGACGGCGCTCCTGGCCCTCGCCGACGCCCGCGATCTCGGCGTGGACGTGCCGCAGAAGCTCTTCGACCGGGGCATGGCCTCGATCCACCGGCAGACGAAGTCCGACCGCAGTTACATCTACGGAGAATACCTGAGGTATCGGCCGGAGCATCCGGTGAACCTCCCGGGAGGCAGCGTCGGCCGCTCACAGGCCTGCAACGCTGCCCTGCGCCGGCTCGGCGACCCCACGCTCACCGACGCCGCCATCCGCACCTGGCTCGAGCGGATCGTGGCCCGCAACGGCTGGCTCGACCTCGGGCGGAAGAAGCCGATCCCACATGAATCGTGGTTTGCAGTGGCCGGCTACTTTTTCTTCTACGGCCACTTCTACGCGGCGCTGTGCATGGAGATGCTTCCCGCGGTGGAGAGGCCTGTTTTCCAGGACCAGTTGGCCCGGATCATGCTCGCGATCCAGGAGCCCAACGGCTGCTGGTGGGACTACCCGTTCTACGACTACCACACGCAATACGGCACCGCCTTCGCCGTGCGCACGCTCGTCCGCTGCCGCCACGGCGAGTGATCTGGAGGGCTTCCCGAGCGCATCCGCTCGCTACGCGAGCCTGTCGATCACGATCGGCCGCGCAGGCGGGGCTGAAGGGCCGATCTCGCAGGCCTCGCGCAGTAGTTCGAGGGCCGCAGGCACGCCCGCGGCATGGGCCTGATTCGATTGCAGTTCGGCGATCACGTCGCCCGGCGCGACGCGCTCACCGAGCCCGCGCACGATCACGATCCCAGCGGCCGGGTCGATGGCGGCGTCGACCGTGCGCCGCCCCGCCCCGAGGAGCATCGACGCCTGACCGATCGGCCAGGCCCGCAGCCGTGAGACCACTCCCGCGCGATCGGCCCGAAACGGCGTCACCGTGGCCGCCCGTGGCAGAACGCCGTCGGGATCGTCGCACACGCGCGGCTCGCCTCCCTGCGCCGCGATCACGCGCCGAAACCGCTCGAGAGCCGAGCCGTCGGCGATCGCCCGGCGGCAGCGTTCGCGGGCTGCGGTGAGGTCGGCCGTTGCGCCGCCGAGGAGGAGCATCTCGGCGGCAAGGTCGACCGACAGATCCACGAGGTCCGCCGGGCCCTCGCCCCGCAGGCAGGCGATCGATTCCTTCACTTCGAGCGCGTTTCCTACCGTGCGGCCGAGTGGCTCGTCCATGCGCGTCAGCAGCGCCCGCACCGGCGTGCCGAGCTCCCGGCCGATCGAGATCATGCTCGCGGCGAGCGCCCGTGCGTCGGCCTCGCTCTTCATGAACGCGCCATCGCCGTATTTGACGTCGAGCACGAGGGCGTCGATCCCCTCGGCAAGCTTTTTCGAGAGGATCGAGGCGGTGATCAGCGGGATCGACTCGACCGTCGCCGTCGCGTCGCGGAGCGCATAGAGCACCCGGTCGGCCGGGGCGATCTCCGCCGTCTGGCCGGCGAGCACGAGGCCGCACTCGCGGGCGACCTTCCGGTAGCGGGTGAGGTCGAGCCGCACGTCGAAGCCCGGGATGCTCTCGAGCTTGTCGAGCGTGCCGCCGGTGTGGCCGAGCCCCCTGCCCGACACCATCGGCACCGTCACGCCGCAGGCGGCGACGATGGGCGCGAGGATCAGGCTCGTCTTGTCGCCGACGCCGCCCGTCGAGTGCTTGTCGACCTTGGGCCCGGGGATGTCGCCGAGGTCGACGACCGTGCCGGAATGGAGCATCGCGTCGACGAGGGCCGCCGTCTCGTCGGGCTGCATGCCGCGCCAGACCACCGCCATGAGCAAGGCCGCCCACTGGTATTCGGGCACCCCGCCCGTGGCGATCCCATCGACGAGGAAGCGGATCTCGGCGGCCGCCAGCGCCCCGCCGTCGCGCTTCTTCCGGATCAGGTCGACGGCCCGCATGGGCGGCACTCCGCGGACATTCGGGCGCTCAGTGGGGCGACGTGCCAAACTGGCGATCGCCCGCGTCGCCGAGCCCTGGGACGATGAAGCCCACGTCATTCAGCCCCTCATCCAGGGCAGCCACGTGAATCGCGACTCCGGGCATGCCTCGCTCGAGCGCGGCGACGCCCTGGGGCGACGCGATGATCGCGAGGAACGCGATCCGCGGGATGCCGGCCGCGCGGAGAATCTCGCAGGTGCGCACGGCCGAGCCGCCTGTCGCGAGCATCGGATCGACGACGAGGGCCAGCGTCGCCCCGCAATTGGGTGGTAGTTTGTTGTAATACTCCTGAGGCTGCAGCGTGCGCTCGTCGCGGTAGAGCCCGATGTGCCAGACCTCCGCGTCGGGGATGATCTCGAGCAGGCCGTCGGCCATGCCAAGGCCAGCCCTCAGAATCGGCACGATCGCGATCCGATCGGCAAGCCGCCTGCCCCGGGCCACGGCGAGCGGTGTGGGCTGTGACACGTCCGCCGCCGGGAGCGTCGCGGTTGCCTCATACGCCAACAGCCGTGTCACCTGCCGCACGACGCGGCGGAACGCCGGAGGATCGGTGGCCGGGTCGCGGAGCGCGAGCATGTGATGCGCCACGAGCGGGTGTGTCGAGACGTGCAGTCCTGCCATGACCTTCTCACCGTTGGACCCTTTCCATCCGGCCCGTGAGCCGGTTGGATGCGACCGGTGTATCCTGAGGTCCGGATCATAGTGGTTGCCGACGGCTTGTCGAACCCTTCCTCCGGAGTCACGTGTCTCATGGCAGATCATTCCGACGACGATCTCCTCGTGGCGGCGCGGCGGGCCGGCGAGCGGGCCTACGCCCCCTACTCCGGCTGGCACGTGGGCGCCGCCGTGGTGTTCGCCGAGACCGCCGGCCACCATATCGGCGCCAACGTGGAAAACGGTTCCTATGGCCTCACGATCTGCGCGGAGCGGTCGGCGATCTTCGCGGCCGTGGTCGCGGGAGGCCGGCGGCTCACACGCGTCGCCATCACCTGCCGCGACGGCAAGGGAGCGCTCGTGGCGAAGATCGCCCCGTGCGGCGCGTGCCTCCAGGTGATCTCCGAATTCGGCGGGCCCGACACGTCGATCCTGATCGACGGCCGCGGCTCGTTCCGCCTCGCCGACTTCCTCCCCCGCCCCTTCGAGTTCACGTCGTAACCTCGCGTGTTCGACCTCCACGTGTGCGCGCCGGCTCGTGCCTGCCCACGCCCTCTCGCTTGACGTTCGCCTCGGCCCTCCCGGCCTCGGCTCTCTGCATGTCCGCTTCGCTTCGCCATCCATGGCTGCGCTCGCTCCCATAGCCCGCTCGAGGGCATGGGCA
>CAZDTC010000104.1:5828-7301 GCA_964508125.1 uncultured Candidatus Kuenenia sp. | reverse complement strand
TCCGAGTGAGCCGGAGCCTGGAGGGCGGAGGCGAACGTCCGGCGAGGGGATACGGGGAGCCCGAAGCCGGCGCGCATCGAGCCCCGAGCAACGAACGCCTGGCGCTGCGATACTCACGTCCATGATGCTGCGTCGTGCGCTGCCTGCCGTGCTCCTGCTTGCGGCCATTGGGGGCTGGCTGGCCGTGCCGGTACGGTGGCGGGTGGAGGGGCTGTCGATGGCGCCGGGGCTCATGCCGGATGACATCGCAGAGAGCGGCTGGTTTCCTGGGCTGGACAGGTGGAGGGCCCCACAGCGATTCGAGCGCTGGACGCTGGTCGAGCCCGATGGGGCCATGGCCGTGAAGCGGGTTTGGGCCCTGCCCGGCGAGGAGATCGCCATCGTCGATGGCGATCTCGCCGTGGATGGAGCCGTGGTCGTGAAGCCGCCGGCGGTGCTCGCAGAACTGGCCCTGCCGGTGCCGCATGCAATCACCCGGCGCACGGCCACCGTGGTGGAGGTCGCGATCGACGATCCCGTCTTCGACGATGTCCCCTTCGCCCCGGGTGAGCGGCGGCTGCTCGCGCCGGTGCGCGATATTGGCATCATGGCTGTCGTCGATGCGACGGCGTTGTCTGGGCGGAGCCTGCCGACCGTCGAAGTTTGTGTGGGCGATCGTGTGGCCAACGTGGGCCTCGCAGGGGCCGGCCGCTGGGTGGCCGTGGCGGGGCGGCTCGACGGTTGGTTTGTGGCGGGAGCCTGGCCACTCGGGGAGGGCTCGGATGTTGCCGAGGGGGCTGTGGTTCCGCGGGGAGCTTCCGCGGTGTGGAGCATCACAAGCCCCTGGGTCGCGTCCGGGCCGGTGGTGACGGCTGCGGTCGAGGGCGTGGTCGACGAAGGAAGCGAACCGTTGGGCGTGCGCATCGAACGCGTGACCGTCTGGCGAGACCTGCATGCTCTTCCGCCCGCCGACGGAACGGCCCGGTGGCGGCTCGGGCCGGGTGAATACCTCGTGCTTGGCGACTTTCCCGCGGGCAGTCGCGACTCGCGGCATTGGGGCCCGCTCGACGCCACCCGGCTCCGGCATCGGCTGGCGATGCCTCGATCACGCTGAGCCACCACCATGGTGAGCCGCTCACCGGGCTGGTGAGAGGGCGCTTTTGACCTTGAAAACAAGGCATTTTCGTCCCCCGCCCCGCCGCTGGAGCCCGGCGGGCCCACCACCCTGGTGAGGGCGAGAAATTCGCGCGGCACGCACCACAAAAAATTTTTTCAGGGCGCAACGTGAGATGCGATCACGAGTTGCGCATTTGTGATCGAAGCTCCTGGGCTGTTTGGCACGGCCCGTGCATCTCTTCTCTCTGCCGCGAGGCAGCGAGCACGTGAGTGCCGCGAAGCACGCGACGCCGACGCCCGGTGAGGGTCCGGCTCGGTTTCAGAAGGAGGTGCAAGATGATGATGGTCGCAGCCGCTGGCATCACGTCCGACGTTTTC